>DATCSV010000281.1:0-11619 GCA_036568285.1 Flavipsychrobacter sp.
ATACTTCCACTATACGGTTCACCATACGATCCAGGAAATAGCGGTCGTGCGAAACGATGACCACACTGCCGGGGTAGCTTTGCAGGTAGCGTTCCAGCCATTCTATTGATGGCAGGTCGAGGTGGTTGGTAGGTTCATCGAGCAGCAGCAGGTCGGGCGCCTGCAGCATCATTTTGGCCAGCAATACACGCATCCGCCATCCACCGCTGAACTGGCTGTAAGGACGTTGCAGGTCAGCAGTGGTAAAGCCGAGGCCTTCCAGCACTTCGGCCGCTTTATGTTCCATTTCGTAGCCTCCTGCCACTTCAAAATCGTGCAACAGGTGGCTGTACTTATCCAGCAGATCAGCATCTTCTGGCTTCGTCTCCAGCTCCTTCACCAGTTGCTCCATTTCCTTTTCTATCTCGTGCGCACGCTCAAAGGCCTGCATACCTACCGACAGTATGCTATTGTCGGTTGAAAAGCTGAGCAGGTCCTGGTTGAAGAAGCCGATGGTTACATCTTTCGGTTTGTTGATGGTACCACCGTCTATCTTATACTCGCCCGTCATAATACGGAGCAAGGTAGATTTGCCGGCGCCGTTGCTGCCTACCAGGCCTATACGTTGGCCGGTGTCTATCTGCCAGCTCGCATCTTCCAGTATAGGACGCGAGCCAAAATAAAATGATATGTTCTGTAATGAAATCAGCATAAGCGGCGCAAAACTACCTTAAATGGGTGAGAAAATGGCAATGAGATAATAGGGCAATATGTTAATAAGTTAAGGAGGTTCTTAGCGAGGTTTCCCCCTATCCACCTAAAGGGGAGACTAATTCTGACATGTTTGGTTCTGCATAGTTCTGTTTTGCTACGGATTGTTACGGTTTTTCATAGAAAGTCATCATTTCGGTTCTGAAAGGTTCTCTTTTGCTCGCTTTTCTTTTCGCTTGTTTTGACCTGCCACCGATAGCTATCGGCAAGCCAGAGCCGGATGGATGTATATTGAAAAACTTATATGTCATGGCTCGTGATTTGGAGAGTGGGTAATATGTTTTTGCCCCGCCGGATAGTGGAATTTCAGGCGGAGCATTTACCATTACAAATATACGTTATTTTATTGACTTATAGCCGCTCATACTGAACAAAGTAAAAGCAATATATGAATTCTGAATGCCGGAGCCACATCAGTGGCTTTGGCATTCAGATATTGAATATCTTTGCAAAGTATTTTTGTAAGCGATAACGATGAAATTGCGACATCTGGTATTTCTATTATGCATTGTATCCAGCACCCCCGCAGTCGCGCAGTGTACGGGATTTTCAGTTTCTGTAAACCGTAACACCGATACCATGTGTGTTGGCGACTTTCTGTACCTGAGCCCTAATCTGTCGCACCCAGGCTCGAGTGTCAACTGGAGGCTACCCAATGGAAACCTCACCGGCACGAGCAGTATATTCAAGATAGCGAGCCCGACCGACACGGGCTGGTATACAGTAATAGCCGATAACGGCACCTGCAAAGATTCAGCAAGGTACAGGGTACGTATTGGCGAGCACCTGTACCTGAATGCCTTCAACAGCAATACACCGATATGCCGTAAAGAGACCGTAACACTGCAAATAGTCCCTCCCTACAGCTTCACCGGAATGATATATGAATTTCGCGACCCGGGCAACGGGCGGCTGGCGGCAGGAACTTCGGACACCTATACCCTGCCTAACGTGCAGGCACAGACTGCTGACTACACCGCCTACTTTTATGACAGCATCGGGTGCAAAAGCCACCCTGCCACACGATATATAGTAGTGTATAACGACACAGTGCCACCTGTACCCTCTGCTACCACCAACAGCCCGGTATGTGACAAAGGCGACCTGAAGTTTTCCGGCATCAGTCCCGGCACGCCCGACTATGGCTTTAGATGGAGTGCGTGGTCCGGCGCCGTTTATCACAAACAACACCTTACCATTCCGCAAAGTTTCAGCACCCAGCCCGGGGTGTACCCATACATATTGCAGATAGCCAACGGCTATTGTATATCCGCCCCGTTTCATATAGACTTTGTGATAGCCGTACCTACCGCCCCGGCGGTGTCCGTATCAGCATACCCCGGGCTAAATGTTGGCCCATATACGCCCATCAATTTCACTGCCCTTGTGGCCAATGAAGGCCCGAACACCACTTATCAATGGTATAGAAACAGCACTGCTATCCCCGGTGGCACGAACAGAACAATCATCCTGGCTACGGTATCTGATGTGCAGGCGGGCGATAAAATATTTGTAAAAGTGAACACTGACCCACCCTGCGCCACGATCAACACCGCCACCAGCCCTGAAGTAACCGTGGGCGTGAACGTCGGTATACCTGAAGTTGATACCGAAACCCTGGTGTTTTACCCCAATCCGGTAAACGATATACTGACCGTGCAGGGTATTGACCTCGGGGCGGACGTTGTTGTCTACAATACATCGGGTATAAGAATGCTGCTACCTATGCAAACGGACAAGACGGAAGTAGTGCTGGAAACATCTACCCTGCCTGCCGGTTTATACATACTCCGGAACGGTAGTAAGACCATACGTTTTGTGAAGGTCAATTGAGCCGCCTAGGGAGTCCGATTATCTATAACAGGAGCTTTATCGGCACACTACTCGTGGCTTTCACATTGCCGCTTTTGTGTTTTAACGTCAGGGTGAACACGTGTGTCCCTGTATCTGAAGGAGATTGCTCTAAACGCAATTGTAGTGCCTTCTCTGCATCGTAAACCGCCCCATAACCGCCGTTCGCAACAAGTGCGTTAAATTCCTTGAAGTCCGGCATCTTAAAATACTCGTTCAGCGATGCCCCCGCAGGATGTGTAGCATCAAAATCATGGTTACTGGTAATGCTGATGCCTTCTATACTATCCTTAATATTGTAGATAGGCAGAGGCGGAGTACATGCATAGGCTGACGATATAAAGGGATTAGGTTTCGACTGCTTATAACAAACCACATCGTTGCCCAGCAATGTTACTTCAAACACCAGTTCTTCTGCTCTGACAGCCTGGTTTGCTGATATTGATTGATAATTTGTTTTATACGGTTTCCAGCTAAGACTATCAAGTGTACCACATTTATATTGCTGGGTAGTGTTACACGGGTATGGATCAGGTTCGCTCTTATTACAGGAGTACAATCCAATCAGCAATAGATTCGCGCCGGCCATCAGGCTCAATACAATAAGTACTTTTCGCATATAGGTATTTTTTTCGTTTGAATCATGCAAACATAATGCCAGAAAAACGACATAAGAGGATATGATTATAATGGCGGCTATATGAACATGGGGTTGCGCCACCCCAAAATAACAAAGTCATAATTGCCGCCGGTAATAAACAGCTATCCACGAACCACTAATATTGATTATTTTCGCGGCATGAATAAAACATTGCTTATTACCGGTGGTGCAGGCTTCATCGGTTCCCATGTGGTAAGACTCTTTGTCAACAAATACCCCGGCTACAAAATAGTGAACCTGGACGCCCTGACCTATGCGGGCAACCTGGAGAACCTGGAGGATATAGAAAATGCCCCCAACTATACTTTTGTAAAGGCTGACATTACCGATGCGGAAGCGATGTACAACCTGTTTCAGCAATTTAAGTTTGACGGGGTGATACACCTGGCCGCCGAGAGCCATGTAGACCGTTCTATTACCGACCCGAACGCATTTATAAAAACCAATGTAATGGGCACGGCTAACCTGCTGAATGCTGCCCGCGAACTGTGGAAAGGCAACTATGAGGGCAAGCTGTTCTACCATGTGTCTACCGACGAGGTGTATGGCTCGCTGGGCGATACGGGCTTCTTCCTGGAGACCACGCCGTACGACCCGCAGTCGCCCTACTCTGCCTCCAAAGCGGCGTCCGACCACCTTGTGCGCGCCTATGGCAATACTTACGGGCTGCCGTTTGTCATTACCAACTGTTCTAACAACTACGGGCAAAACCAGTTTCCTGAGAAGCTGATACCCCTGTTCATCAATAACATACGCAACAACAAACCCCTGCCTGTATACGGCGATGGCAAGTACACCCGCGACTGGTTGTACGTGGTAGACCATGCCCGGGCTATTGATACCGTGTACCACACGGGCAAGCAGGGCGAAACCTACAATATCGGCGGCTTCAACGAGTGGCAAAACATTGAACTGATAAAGCTGCTGTGCGAGCAAATGGACAAGAAACTGGGCCGCGCAGCGGGTGAATCGGCCAAACTGATCACTTATGTAAAAGACCGCCCCGGCCACGACAGGCGCTACGCCATAGATGCTACGAAGATCAAGAACGAATTGGGCTGGGAACCATCCGTAACCTTTGAACAAGGAGTAAGCATCACCGTCGACTGGTACCTGAACAATGAAGAATGGCTGAACCACGTAACATCAGGCGAATATCAGAACTACTATCAGAAGCAATATAATTAAGTGGTTAGTAGTTAGGTGTTAGTAGTTAGTGATTGACAAATGGTTGTTGTATGGTAAAACGTTTCGAGGATTTAATAGCATGGCAAAAGGCACAGGATTTGAGTGTGGAGGTCTACATTCAATTCAGAAGCTTAAAGGACTATTCATTCCGGGACCAGATTTGCAGGGCCGCAGTTTCAGTTTCTAACAATATCGCCGAAGGGTTTGACAGAAGTTCTAACCAGGACTTCGTAAGGTTTTTATATATGGCCACAGGTTCGGCCAGCGAAGTGCGTTCAATGTTATACCTTGCCAGAAGACTTGATTATATTAGCGCCGACAAGACTCAGGAAATGATAGATTGTACCAGTGAAGTATCGAAAATAACATACGGTTTAATAAAATCCCTAACTACTAACACCTAACCACTAACTACTAATTTTATGAAAGGTATAATACTAGCCGGTGGCTCCGGCACCAGACTTTATCCATTGACAATAGCTGTGAGCAAGCAGCTGATGCCGGTTTACGATAAGCCGATGATATATTATCCGCTGTCTACACTGATGTTGGCGGGTATCAACGAGATACTCATCATCACTACGCCGGAAGACCAGGCAGGTTTCAAAAAGCTACTGGGCGATGGCAGCCAGGTGGGTTGTAAGTTTGAGTATGTGGTGCAGCCCAGCCCCGACGGACTGGCGCAGGCATTCATTTTGGGCGAAGATTTTATTGGCAAAGATTCGGTAGCGCTGGTACTGGGTGATAATATCTTCTACGGTTCTGGCATGGGCAAGCTCTTGCAAAACAAAGCCAACCCCGACGGTGCAGTGGTATTTGCTTACCAGGTGAGCGACCCCGAGCGTTACGGCGTGGTGGAGTTTGACAGTGACCATAAAGTAAAAAGCATAGAAGAAAAACCCACGGAACCAAAATCGAACTATGCGGTACCGGGCCTTTACTTTTATGACAATGAGGTAGTGGCCATAGCCAAAGGCATGAAGCCCTCGCCCCGTGGCGAACTGGAAATAACTGATGTAAATAAAATATACCTGGAGAAAGGCAAGCTGGAAGTGGGCGTGCTGGACCGTGGTACAGCCTGGCTGGACACCGGTACTTTCGACTCTCTGCAAGAGGCCGGCCAGTTTATAGAAGTAATAGAAAAACGCCAGGGGCTGAAAGTGGGCTGTATAGAGGAGATAGCCTACCGGAAAGGGTATATTAATAAAGAGCAGCTAATGGCATTGGCGGGCAAGTATATGAAGAGCGGCTACGGCGCTTACCTGAAAATGATAGCAGAAGAAAAATATCCGGCCACGATATAAGAAAAGTGATGATAGCATTGTTCCTGATACCATTTATTTCAGCCTTTATAGGCTATTTCACCAACTGGATAGCCATTAAGATGCTGTTCCACCCGCGGCAACCAGTGAATATATTGGGCATTACCATACAGGGTATCTTCCCAAAAAGGCAGGCGCAGTTTGCGCAGAAGCTGGGCGTGCTGGTGGCGTCTGAACTCATCCATTTTGACGAAATAGCAGCGCGGCTGAAAGACCCTGAACAACTGAAGGCGCTCAACCCTACCATAGAAGCTCATATAGACAGTTTTCTGCGGGTGCGGCTGAAGGAAAAAATACCTGTGGTAGCCATGTTCATCGGCGACAATACCATCACCAAACTGAAGGATGGTATGATGGAAGAGATCAATGTGCTGTTGCCCGAAGTGATAGACCAGTACACCCACGGCCTGGGCGAAAAGATAGACATTGAAAAAATGGTGACAGAAAAAGTAGCCGCCTTCTCTACCGACAAGTTGGAGGAGATACTACAGGCCATCATGAAAAAAGAATTCCGTTTTGTAGAGATATTGGGTGGCGTAGTTGGTTTCCTTATCGGGCTTCTGCAGGTAGCTATTACCTTGTTACAGTAACGTGACATAGCGATATGGCAATACCACACATTATTTCTTAACTTCATATCTATAAATGCCATGCCTTATGAAAAACATCCTCTTCTTTATCCTGTTGCTGGTATCGGCACAGGTTGATGCTCAAAAGATCAATTTTACTGACCCGACAAACGAGTGGTATGTATCAACCCGTATTGAAAGCCCGGGGCAGCCTAACAGGTTTCCTGTAAAGAATGAAAAGTTTTATTACAGTGGCGATACCACCATCAACAATACTGTCTACAGGCAAATGCGTAATTACCGCGCTGACAGTAAAGCAAATATTGGAGCAGGTTTAATAAGGTATGATAGCTCCACAAATAAAGTTTACATCTACCGTCCTTCAGGCGATTTGGTTTTGTATGATTATAATCTAAATGTAGGAGATACGTTCTACTCCGCATATAGCAGCTATTATACCAATATATATTATACCGTGATAAAAGCAGACTCTACGCTTGTCAACAATACTTACCATAAGCGATGGGAGTTGCAAGTAACGGATACCGCTTTTGTCGATGTATATGGAGAGCTTTACGTAGTGGTGGAGGGGCTGGGATGCCTGAATGCGCCTTTGGACCCGTTATATGGAGACCGTTCATTGATTTTTTACAATGAGCTGAACAGGTGGATCACGTGTTTTAAAAACAGTGGTAACTATCCTTCGCCATATACAGCGTGCTCAGACAGCCTGGTAAAGGTACTACTGGATGTGGAAGCACCCGCGCTTGGGCAGAACAACTTATCGGTTTACCCTCAGCCGGCCACTACTTACGCCAATATTCAATTACCTGAAGCCATAAAGTCCGGTACGCTGTACCTGTATAACCAGGTAGGTCAAACACTTCGTAGTGAAGCCATACAGGGTAAAACAATGATAACCGTAGACGCACCAGCCACGCCCGGCCTATATTACTACCGCATTACCAATAATGCCACCGGAGCAATGTGGCAGGGCAAGTTATTATTTGAGTAATAACCTTACGATGTAGTTATCCACCATGTGTTGCCCCAGGGGTCTTTTACGCCACTGCTACGACCATATTCTTTATCATCAGGCGGCATGATGGAGGTCCCTCCTGCCTTAATAGCGGCATCGTAAGTAGCATCCACATCTGCAACATGTATATACAGCCCGGCGTTTTGTACAGAAAACTCCTCTGTACTATTGGCCAGCATGATACAACTGTCGCCGATGGTCACTTCAGCATGCATTATTTTGCCGTTATCAGCCGGCACCACCATTTTTTCCACGGCATCAAATACCTTCTTCAGGAAGTCCATTAACCCCTCAGCGTCTGCTACTATCAGGTATGGCATTACTGTATTATATCCCTGCGGAACGTTTACTTTTTTCATATTAACCATTTTAGATTATCATTTCTAAAAAAATCCTGCCATGAACTTGTAAACATATACTAAATCAATGATTTATATCATTATAACAGTTCTCATATTGGATTGGCGGGGCAATGTCTTAAATTTGTAGCTCAAAGCGACTCAAAAATGGCACATTATTATAGCTTAGGTAAGATTCCGGATAAAAGGCACGTACAATTCAGGAACGAGGATGGCAAACTGTATTCAGAGCAGTTGTTCAGCACAGAAGGTTTTTCCTCCAACTACTCACTTTTGTACCATATATATCCGCCAACGCAAATCATCAAAACCGAAGAGCCGATTGATGTGTCGCCTAAAGCTGCTACGGATAATATATTGAAACACCGCAGCTACCAGGGCTTCAATGTAAAGCCCCAGGCCGACTACCTGGCCAGCCGCAAAATAGTCCTGTTTAACAGTGACGTGCAAATAACCCTGGCAGCACCTCAAAAAAGCTTTACAGAGAGTTTTTATAAAAACGCTGATGCTGATGAAGTAATATTTGTACACGAAGGCAAGGGTGTATTAAAGACCCAATATGGCCAAATACCCTTTGGCTATGGCGACTACCTGGTGATTCCCCGCGGCTGCATCTATCAAATTGAATTTGAAAATGAGCACAACCGCCTGTTTATAGTGGAGTCATTCAGCCCGGTAACGTTCCCTAAACGCTACCTGAGCAAGTATGGCCAGTTGCTGGAGCACGCCCCCTTCTGCGAGCGGGACATCCGCAAGCCACAGGACCTGGAAACCATCGACCGGAAAGGTGAATTCCTGATACAGACTAAAAAGCGCGGGCTGCTCTACCCTATATGGTATGCCAACCACCCGTTTGACGTAGTGGGCTGGGATGGCTGCGAATACCCGTACGCCTTTAGTATACACGATTTTGAACCTATTACCGGCCGTGTGCATCAGCCACCACCGGTACACCAGACATTTGATGCGCGCAATTTCGTGATATGTTCTTTCGTACCCCGCCTGTATGACTATCATCCGGACGCGATACCCGCCCCGTACAACCACAGCAATATCGACAGCGATGAAGTGTTGTATTATGTAGATGGAGATTTTATGAGCCGCAAGCATGTTACGCGTGGAATGATAACTTTGCACCCGGCGGGTATACCCCACGGCCCACACCCGGGCGCTGTAGAAAAAAGCATCGGCGCTAAAGAAACCGGCGAACTGGCGGTAATGGTAGATACCTTCTACCCGCTGAAAATGACCAAGGACGCGCAGGATATAGAAGATGACAACTATATCATGAGCTGGGCTGAATAATAATTGTAAGAATAAAAATAAAGATATGGATACACAAACAGCAAGTCAGAAGATGGCGTTGGCCAAAGACTTTCTTCCTATTAACGGAACTGACTATGTAGAATTTTATGTGGGCAATGCGAAGCAGTCTGCTCACTACTACAAAACGGCCTTCGGTTTCCAGACAGTGGCCTATGCAGGGCCGGAAACCGGCATACGCGACAAGGCTTCTTATGTACTGCAGCAGGGCAAAATACGCCTGGTGCTCACCTCTGCACTGAAATCAGACCACCCCGTTTCGGAACATGTAAGAAAGCATGGCGACGGCGTGAAGGTATTGGCCCTGTGGGTAGACGATGCCTACAGCGCTTTTGAAGAAACTACCAAACGTGGTGCAAAACCGCATACAGAGCCGGTGACGCTGACAGACGAACATGGGGAAGTACGCATGTCTGGCATATATACTTACGGCGAAACCGTGCACATGTTTATAGAGCGCAAAAACTATAATGGCACTTTCCTGCCGGGTTTCCAGCCGATGACAAGTGCATACAATCCCACAGAAGTGGGCCTGTTGTACGTGGACCACTGCGTGGGCAACGTGGGTTGGGGCCGCATGAACGATACCGTAAAATGGTATGAAGATGTAATGGGCTTTGCCAACATCCTGACATTTGACGATAAACAAATAACCACCGAATACTCAGCCCTGATGAGTAAGGTGATGAGTAACGGAAATGGTTATGTGAAATTCCCGATAAACGAACCTGCAGAAGGCAAAAAGAAATCACAGATAGAAGAATACCTGGATTTCTATGAGGGCGAAGGCGTACAACACATCGCGGTAGCCACGCACGATATATTAACAACCGTAAAAGAATTGCGTGCCAGGGGTATAGAATTCCTGGATACACCCGATAGCTACTACGAAACACTGCTGGACCGTGTTGGTACTATTGATGAAGAAGTGAAGCAACTGCAGGAGTTGAAAATACTGGTAGACAGGGACGAAGAAGGTTACCTGTTGCAGATATTCACTAAACCCCAGCAGGACAGGCCAACACTGTTCTTTGAGATCATACAAAGGAAAGGCGCCCAGAGCTTTGGTGCGGGCAACTTCAAGGCTTTGTTTGAATCGATAGAACGCGAGCAGGCCAAGCGGGGTAACTTGTAGAATGTATAAAATATCAAATTGTTAAAGGGGCGTTAACGCCCCTTTTTCGTGTTTTCTTTAACTATTATCCTGCGATATTAAATTTATCTTTGTATTTATTATTTTTGAACTAATACATCAGAAAGAAAGAGAACATGTTGCATAAATTTTTCAAAGTCTTAGTACCCCTATTGTTTATAGCGGCTATCCCATCGTTTGCGCAGGACGATCTAAAAACGTTCCGCAATTTCCAGTTTTCGTTTAACAGGGTGTCGGGTGCTTATGCTAAGTTCAATGATAGCATACAACGTATGTTCAGGGCAAAAGGTTTAAACTACCCGCCAAAAGATATTTATATCCGCTCTTTCAAGGCGCAGAACGAACTGGAGCTTTGGGCGCGTGATAATGTAAATGACGAATATAAACTGGTAAAGAGCTACAGGATATGCGCACTGTCGGGCATATTAGGCCCCAAGCGCTGGGAAGGCGACCGCCAGGTGCCGGAGGGCTTCTATTTTATAGAAGATTTTAACCCCCGCAGCGACTTTTACCTCTCCATGCTCATCAACTACCCCAATTATTCAGACCTGTTGTTCAGCAACAAGCAAAAGCCGGGCGGCGACATATACATTCACGGTGGCTGCTCTACAGTAGGTTGCTTGCCTATGACCAACAACATAATAGAAGAACTGTATGTAACCTGCCTGAATGCAAAACTCAGCGGGCAACTGAATATACCGGTACATATTTTCCCTACCAGGTTCACCCGTAACGGGCTTAACTTCCTGGGCAGGGAGTATGGTATGGAAGATGACAAGCAGAAATTCTGGGTCAACCTGAAGTACCAGTACGATTACTTTGAGCGCAACCACAAAATACTGCCCGTAATGTATACGCCCGAAGGCGAATATGTATATGGCAATTAACGGCTTGCACTGTTTTTTCCCTTAAATTGCAGCCTCTGGCTATAATCTAAGAACAAGCAGCATGCGTGAATCATATTTCAACAGCAACACCTTCAGATATACAGGGGTTGCTGTTTTCTTTTGTGTATTGATGGGTTTTATTTCCTGCGAAAAAGAAGTGGATATCAACCTGGATACGGGGGAGCCCAGCCTGGTAGTGGAAGGAGGGATAGAAAACGACTTACCACCCGTGGTACTGCTTACCCGCTCTGTAGGTTACTTCGAGAAGCTGGACCTGGAAACACTACAGAATACAGCCGTACATGATGCTGAGGTATATGTAAGTGACGGCACCAAACGTGTGAGGCTGAAGGAATACTCGGTGGATACCGGCATCAATGGCAATAAATTTTATTACTACAGCATTATTGACTTCTCCAACCCGGTGTTTCCTCCTGTAGATTCGCTGATACTGGGAGAACTGGAGAGGTATTATACACTGACGGTGATCGTAGATGGTAAAACCTACGAGTCTACT
>DATCSV010000282.1:0-6368 GCA_036568285.1 Flavipsychrobacter sp.
AGCGGTAAAATCACTTAAGGCATCCGTATCTCGCCTGATGGCCCGCCCCGACGTGGCCGAATGGGTAACCGGCACCGAAGAACGCGTACACAACCGTATGATGCGCAAGTTTCACAACGAGCATTACGACCAGTTCAAAGAAAAATTGCTCACCATCAATGAGAAGCGCACCGTTCTTACGAAAATTATTAAAGGTGAAACCAAGCGCGTGCGTTACGTCAAAGTCAAGTATGGCGTACAAAAGGTAGAAGAAGACCTGCCTGCCGATACCGTCCTCCGCGCCATCGACCTGGACACTCGCCTCGAGAATTTTTACAACTATCTCACCCGCTCCGACACCTGGCGCAAGGCGCAGAATATATACGTCAATACGCCCACCCTGCAACAGCAGGTCAATATCCTCATCTCCCAAA
This sequence comes from Flavipsychrobacter sp., assembly GCA_036568285.1. GTDB lineage: Bacteria > Bacteroidota > Bacteroidia > Chitinophagales > Chitinophagaceae > UBA5543. The sequence goes on from DATCSV010000282.1 coordinate 414, forward strand.
CCAACGGGAAAGAAGAAGATAAGAACACCCTGGTACCAAGGCAAATAAAATCAGTAATTGAGTCTCCCCTTCAGGGGGATAGGGGGATTCTTGCACAGGAAACTCCCCAACCCGAAAAGCCTTTTACACCGGAACCAACATTCCCCCTTGAGGAGGAAAGGGGGACCCTCGCGCCGGATACGTGCAAAGAACAAAACACGACCGCCGCCTCCAAAGCACCACATCAATTAACAACCGAGCCTGCGAGCTCGTTAATGCAAAAGAAAAACATTAAGTGGTTAACAACCGAGCCTGCGAGCTCGTTAACGCAAAAGAAAAACATTAAGTGGTTAACAAAAGTTAACAACTCAGCGAAGCGGTCTCATTGCCACCATTCAAAAAAACATCAAGCCGGCGATAACTCAGTGAAGCGGTCTCAACCAGGATTATATACAAAACCATCCTCATCGGGTTAAGCTACAGTTAGTCCCGGTTGGTGCATCTCCCGGAAAGCCCTCGTAAATAATAGTAAACCCGACGATATGTTCTGTATCATTTTCACGTCGCTTTAGCGTGGAAAATAATTAATAATAAGGCTACCTCTCAGAAAGATTTTCGATTACTTTTATATGACTTGTCAATCAATTGTATTATGAGAAAACTTACACTGACTCTTTGCAGCATGCTTGCCATGACGGGTTTACATGCGCAAACTGCAGGAGAAAAACTGCATGAGATAGTAGAACAGCACAAAAAGGAGCGGGTAGCTGCAGCTGCTGTTGGCTCAGGCAAGGAAGCTAAAGATGCCCACTTTCAGAGATGGTTGTGGTATTGGAAACAACATACCGACCCAAAAGGCTACCTGGTTTCAGAAAAGCAAAAATTGGCTAACTGGATTAGTTATGTGAGTAATCGGGTAAGGAGTAAAACTACCGCGCATAGCCATGCCAACTGGAGACCTTTGGGAGCAGACACGCTGACACAGCAATGGATAGGGCAGGGGTTTGGCTTGGGCCGTATCAACTGCGTTGCATTTCATCCCACATCGGCCAATACATATTTCGTAGGTGCTGCAAACGGTGGCGTTTGGAAAACCACGAACAACGGTGCATCGTGGGTATGTCTCACCGACAATTTACCTGTTTTGAGTGTTTCTGATATCGACGTTAACCCCGGAAACCCGAACACCATATACCTGTGTACGGGCGACAGGGATGGTGCGGAATCGTACAGGAACTTCAGTATTGGTTTACAAAAGTCAACAGACGGCGGCCAGACATGGGCACCCCTGGGCACCATGAGCCAGGTGAAGGATGCGGAACTGACCAATAACCTGGTCATCAATCCCGCAGATACCAACTCGTTGACGCTGGCGAAGCACGACGGAATTTATAAATCATATAACAGCGGCGCCAGATGGACGTATGTGCTGAATGGCCCGCATATCAAGCAGTTGTTATATCACCCTACGGATACATCGGTAGTATATGCCGCTGGTTTTGATAATGTCTTTGATTTTGCACAAATATACCGTTCTGCTGACGGGGGCGCTAACTGGCAGGCCGTAACGGCTTTTGACGCTAACACACCGGCTAAAAGAATAGAGTTGGCTGTGTCTGCAGCCGATCCCTCGGTAGTATTTGCTGTTGTAGCCGACAAGACCCAGTTAAATGAGGATGGACTACTGGGCGTTTATAAATCTACCAACAACGGTACAAGCTTCACGCAAATATATGCAACCAGCAATTTTTGTCATGGCAACCTGCTGGCTTCGAACGAAAACGGCGTAGGATGCGGTGGCCAGGGCTCTTACGACATTACTATTGCCGCCAATCCGGCTGATGCTGACCACCTGTGCGTAGGCGGTGTGAATGGATGGTACTCAACTAACGGTGGTACTACATGGACGGTAATGAGCCAGTGGGCACAAACATTGCCCGGTGTGGCTACTGTGCATGCCGATAAACATGCTATGCTGTTTCATCCATTGGTAGCCGACAGGCTGTTTGAATGTAACGACGGGGGGATAGCTTATACTGACAATGCAGCTAACTCAAATTCGCTTTGGGTAGATGTAACGAATGGCATGGAGATAACACAATATTACCGTATAGCCGTAGCCGATAAAGAAAATGTAGTAATAGGCGGCGCGCAGGACAACTCTGTATTGGTTATTCAACCCGGCGATATCAATTTTATAGGAACAGGTGATGGTACTAATGCCAAATACGATGAAATAGACACCGTACTATACGCCACCAAGCAATACGGGTACATGCACAGGGTAGATGCCGTAAATGGTGATGTGATTATTTCAGCCAATATCCCTAACAAACCATGGGGCCCCTGGGTAACATCATTTTCCATCAATCCACATAACAACAATCATATCATAGCCGGCTACCAGGATATATTTTACAGCCAGGACAAGGGTGATACCTGGATGAGCATTACAGGCGGTCCTTTGGGTAACGCCAACATTGCAAGGGTGGAAATGACACCGGCCAATGCAGGTACTATTTATGCAATAGTGGAGGATTCAAATGCCGTATTCTATACGCATAGTTTCACGCCGGGTAATGCAGCTACGTTCAGTACGCTCTCCCCAAGCCAGGCGGGCACAATATCTGACATAGAAGTGGATGTACGGGACAAAGACCACTTCTGGCTGACGTACAGCGGCTATGGTGGCCCTCAGGTGCTGGAGTACAAAAATAGCACCTGGACGACAATAAACGGCAACCTTCCTGATGTGCCTGTCCTTTGCATCCGGCAGGATACCAGCAATTTTACGCTGTATATAGGTACGGATGTGGGTGTTTTCTTCAAAGAAGATGCCGCTACGCAGTGGGAAGCTTTTGACAAGGGTATGCCTAAAGTGAACGTGACGGATATAGAGATTAAGTATTCAACAGGTGAAGTATACGCAGCTACATACGGCAGGGGCATATGGATATCACCCAAACAAAAAGACAGTGTGGTATCTGTGCCCGTAATACCGTATGCTGATGATGTATTTTCACTGGCACCCAACCCTACACGTGGCGAATTCAAAATACTGCCAGCCGGTAATGTACCATCAGGTGAAGAGGTAATGGTCAGTTTGATGGATTATACCGGCAGACTGGTATACGTGAAAAAAGCTACGTTTTCAGGAAGTGCGGTAACGGTCAATCCCGGCGCTGTACCTCCCGGCGTTTATATCGTTGAACTAAGCAATCATAAAGCTATACTGGGCAGGAAGCAGGTGGTGATAAGATAAGGTAGCCCTGCTTGATAAGGAATAAGAAAGAGGCTGCCTTAATTTCTGGGGCAGCCTCTTGTTACTTCTAAATATTCTTCCAACTGGGAGTTATAGGCAGTCCACCTGGCGGGTCTTCTGCAAGCGGGTGATATCAAAGCCCTTGGCCTTCGCTCTTTCCGTTATCTGCCGGTAAGTTTGCGCGTCCATCTGCGGTGTTCGGCTCAGTATCCACAGGTAGTCGCGGTTGGGGTGGCCAACTACAGCATAGCTATAGTCATCCGCCAGGTCTATGATCCAGTACTTACCGCTGAAGGGCCAGAAAAAAGACACTTTCAGTTTAGCATTGGTCGATTTTTCTGTCACCCATGCTTTGCCTTTTGCCACTTTCCTTTTGCCCTTGGCATCGCAACTGTTGGTCACACGCACCTTGCCATTGTCCATCAGTTCATATTCGGCCACGGTACAGCTACATCCCTTCTGGAAGGATTGCGGGAATGAGGCTATCTCGTACCACTTGCCCATATAGCGTTGCACGTCTACCTCGGGCACTGTCTCCAGTTCTTTCATATTACCGCATGCATTTAATAGTAATAGACTCAAAAAAGCTAAAGCGTATCTCATGTTATATCTAACAAGAATTTTAAAAAACTGTTGTCAAGTTAACTGGCTTACAGCACTTTACAGCTGATATGTATCATCCCTGTTTTATCTTTATCTGAAAATAACACATCTCATGCAACAACCACAACCAGCCGAATACAGGCCATTTTTCCAAAGGTATATTGACCTGGTGCCGCAGGGCGACATAATTGAGATATTGAAGCAGCAGGCTGAAGAGGCCACCAGGTTCTTCAAGTCAATTCCCACCGGAAAACATGATTATCGCTATGCCGATGGCAAGTGGAGCATCAAACAGGTAATCATGCATATAGCAGATACGGAGCGGGTAATGAGCTATCGTGCCCTGGTAGCGGCCCGCGGCGATACAGCAACTGTATTATACGGTATGGATGAAAACCTGTATGCTGAAACGGCCCCCTACACTGGCAGAGCTGTAGAAGATCTGCTGGATGAGTTTAATGCTGTACGGGCAGCTACCATTCATCTGCTGGCCAATATTACTGACGAGCAAACCATGCAGGCAGCTCATAATACCGATGGGACGTCTATTACGCCCCGGGCATTGGCGTATATTATAGCAGGGCATTTATTGCACCATATCCAGGTGATAAAAGAAAGATACCTGTAAGTATTCGCTATTGTACAATATGATGTCTCTTTGTGGATTAGCTGTTAATTGATGTGGACAACCAAAACCGGCCATTATGTTGACTTTAGGGCTTATTTAAATGACAATCAATTGCTTAAGTAGATATGTTGAAATGATACATTGAAATGTGATGCCGGTTGACAAAAATGTGGGTTAATGAAGGGCCAATGGGCATATATCTTATAAATGATTGATAGTCATTTACTTGTTGTAGAATATGAAAATCGTTGGAAATGTGGATTAGTCGTTGTTAAGTCGGTTAGTAAAGCTCAGTTCAATGAAAGAACTTTGTAGATATACTTAACGGTAAGATTTATAACACTTTACGCCGGAAAACAGTATCAACTTCGTCTTCTCTTTCCTCTATATGTATGTATCAAGCTACCCTTCGTGGGTAGCTTCTTTTTTTAAGCAGGCTGGAAGGCGGGGGTGTGGTTAGCTAGCTGGAGGGAGCGCAGGTATTCCTTTACGCAACGGCTGATGATCTTCTTGCAACCGCGGGTGAGTTTGGGGGATGAGTACCCTTTGTTTTCCTTATAGTCTTCTCGTATCCAGGTAGCGCGGTTGATGAGTTCATTATTAAAAGCTGCTACACGGGTGCTGATTTCGCTAAAAGAAAGGGGGGTGTCCCGTTGTGCAGCCTCGTTATACAGTCGTTCTATGCAGTCGTTTGTATAGGTGCAGGCCATGTCTTCATATAATTTCAGGAATTCGGCACCGTATATGCGGTTGCCAAACAACTCAAGTATTTTAGGGTGCATATCTCTCTCTTTCTTATGTAGTAAGACGAAGATATGTAATTAATGTATATAACCCAACTACGGGTTTTACTCCTTGCCTTTTTCCAGTGTGAACCCGAAAGATGAACCTACGCCTACCTTGCTGCGCACAGTCACTGTTTGCCCATGAGCCTCTACAATGTGCTTTACTATAGCCAGCCCTAGGCCTGTGCCACCTATGTGCCTGCTGCGGCTTCGGTCTGCCCGGTAGAAGCGTTCAAAAATGCGGGGCAGGTGCTCCTCAGGTATACCGGGGCCATTGTCGGATATTTCTATATAAATGTTCTTATCGTCCATTTCGTAGCAACCACAGGTAATGTGCCCGCCTTCATTACCGTACTTAATAGCGTTTTCAACCAGGTTCACCAATACCTGCCTTATTTTGGGCTTGTCTGCATGTACCGTCAGCGGCCTTTCTGTACCTTTCTTCAGCAGCAACTCTATTTTCTTTTCCTGGGCACGGAGCGACATTTCTTCATAAACGTCTTTTATCAATTCCTGTATCACGAATGACTCCTGTATAATGGGTATTCTGCCGGATTCAAGCTTAGATATCTCGTCCAGGTCGTCCACCAGGTTCACCAGCCGATCTATGCCTTTGGCAGCATTGTTCAGGAATTTCATATTCACATTAGCATCGTGCAATGCACCACCTGCCAGCGTGTCTACATATCCCTGCACAG
>DATCSV010000283.1:0-2397 GCA_036568285.1 Flavipsychrobacter sp.
AGAGTTAGCTGCCCACTACGAAGCTACGCCACCCAAGGGTGAGATTGTGGTAGTGGTGGGAGGAAAGGTTTAGTATTCAATTACCAGACAGTATTCAAAGGTTTTTGAGAGAAATGAGTACCCGCTACCAAGCAATCCGCAAAAATAATTAACAAACCTCGCTTAGCAGATGCCTCCTCGCGAATACCCGGAATTTTCTTAAACAGAAAAAGCCGTCACAAATGTGACGGCTTTTCTATTTCTTATCCGGAATGGATTAGTGAGCAGCTTCTTCAGTAGCAGGAGCAGCTTCAACTGGAGCAGCAGTAGAATCAGTCATTACAGGCTCAGCAGCAGGCGCTTCTTCAGCAGCAGGTGCCATTTCTGTAGTTTCTTCCGTTGCAGGCTCTTCAGTAGCTTCTTCGTTATTACCGCAAGAAGCGATGAACATACCTAATGCCAGTGTGAAAATTCCGAGTTTTACGAATTTCATAATTGTAGTTTTTTAAAAATGAATAGTTTCCCATTAATACCCCAAACAAAAAAAGGTAACCGCCCCCAAAGAAAATATTTTTACATTTTTTATTTCTCAACCCGTAAGTAACTAACAATCAATATTAAATAATAATCCTCTTCAAAATATTTTTTCTCTCAGCTTAGTTTTACCTTTGAATTAACAACTAAAAATTCGCCGGGCGGGTTACCTTTTGGCTAAAATCTTATTAATAGTTGCACAACGACTTATATACGGAACAGGAATTACTGCGGCAGTTGGTGCAGGGCAACCACGCCGCAATGGAAGAGGTGTATAGCCGCCACTATAGAATGGTATCGCGGTGGATGAGCAAAACAGGCGGTAGTGATGATGATGCGGCAGATATCTGCCAGGAATCGATGATAGTGCTGTACGAAAAGTCGCGCAACGGCGATTTTGAACTAACCAGTAAACTCAGCACCTATCTTTTTGCCATAGCCCGCAACCTGTGGTATAAAAAGTTGCAGAACAGGCAGGCAGGAGTAGTGAAGATAGACAATGGGGACGAGCTGAATATCGGGGTCGATTACGAAGACGATATAAAAGCGCACCGGGAACGGGAAATGCATTATGAGCAACTGGGCAATGCGCTGGACAAACTGGGAGAACCCTGCGCTTCGCTGTTAAGGTCGTTCTACTTTAACAACAACAGTATGCAGCAGATAGCCACCGACTTTGGTTATACCAATGCAGACAATGCCAAGACGCAGAAATACAAGTGCCTGGCACGATTGAAGAAAATATTTTATAGTACGCAAGTGAAATGAAGCAATAGTGATGTATAACAATAATATATGGGAACAGGCCGAGGCCTGGGTGGACGGCAGGATGCATGCGGCTGATAGGCAATTGCTGGAAGAACGTAAACTGACAGACCCGGTGTTTGCAGCAGAATTCCAGGATGCGGTAAATATGCTCCGTTCGCTGCAAGGCAGTGGCGAACATAAGCGCTTTAAGAATGCGCTGGCGCAGGCACACAAATCAGCAGCAGGACAGCAGGCGCAGGCACTGGTGCCCAAAACCATATCGCTGGTGCGCAACCACTGGCGCACAGCCACTATAGCCGCCTGTATAGCTATTCTTACCTCGCTCACCACATTTTGGGTAGCCCAGAACAATAACAAAAAAATAGCCTCTCAATACAGCCTGTTGCGCCGTGACCTGGAAACATACAAACGCTCGCAGAACAAGATAATCAGGGATATAAAGGAGCAAACCACCGTTACTCCCCAGTTGGAAGCACGCTACACAGGTACAGGCTTTGCACTGACCAATGACGGCTACCTGGTAACCAGCTACCACGTAATAGCGGGCGCCGACTCTGTGTATATCCAGAACCGGGACGGCAATTACTATAAAACACATGTGGTAGCCTTTAACGAGGCTACGGACGTAGTGGTATTGAAAGTAGAAGATAAAAACTTCAAATTTGGCAAGCAGGACATACCCTACTCTATAGCCAAAAGCAAGAAGAAGCTGGGAGCCAGGGTATTTACGCTGGGCTTCCCTCAGGATGAAATAGTATATAACGAAGGTTATATCAGCGCGAAAAACGGCTACAATGGCGATTCATCTCAATACCGCCTGGACATACCGGCCGGGCCGGGCCAGAGCGGCGCCCCGGTGGCCGATGGTTCGGGTAATATCATCGGCATCATCACCGGTAAGGAAAGTGAAAGCGAAGGTACTACCTATGCTGTTGCCTCCGAGTCTATCATTGACCTGCTGAACAACCTGCCGGAAGAGAACAAAATAAAATTGAACCCCTATGGCAAACTCAGTAAGATGAGCAGGGAACAACAAATAGAAAAACTGGAATATTACACCTGCGCTATTAAGGTGTACAAAAAATAGATTTTTATACTTATATATACACGGGGTGG
>DATCSV010000284.1:0-7108 GCA_036568285.1 Flavipsychrobacter sp.
AAGCCCCTTTTTCAGGGGCTTTATCTTATCAATCATTTTTCTTGTCTGCCAGTTTGGTCCAGGTTGGGTCTACTCTTGAGAAGCTATCTGTTTCTAAAGCCAACTGAATAAAGTATCCGGGGCCGAAGTGGGCGTTAATTACTTTTTGTTCCTTGTTCTTATAATTGAAGTAGAAATTGATACCGGGCACATCCTGTATCAGGCTTTCATATACTTCTGCACAAGTATCTACATTGTATGATTCAAACTTGTTGTAAAGCGCGGCTACCTTGGCCGGGTCGAATTTCTTTTGATAGGTACCTTCATATTCGGTGTTCGACCAACTGATGAACTTCACCATACCATCTTTGTTTATCTCCAGGCGATATGCCGGGCAAGTACCGAAACAAGGAGTACGTTCCATAGCCAGGAATTGGATGGCTGAATTTTCATTCCCCGTCGTAAGCACTTTAGATTTTGTAGCTTTCTTTTGCTGTGCGCATGCGCTGAACATAACAGCCACCAGTACGATAAAACTTAAAAGATTTTTCTTCATTTTTTTCTAATTTCCGTGCCCAAAGATAGCGATATACTATCCATTTAATCAGACAATAGCAAATATGCTGCCCGATAACGACCAGGAACTGTTTTATAGAATAGCTTTAACATTTGTACAGGAGGTAGGAGCCATTACAGCCAAGAGACTGGTAGAGCATTACGGCTCTGCCGAAGCGATTTTCAAAGCACCATTGAAGGAATTGAAATCGCTTTCAGGACTGGGAGAAACACGTACCAAGGGCTTCAGGGATGAAAGATTGTTTCCGCGTGTGGAGGAGGAATTAAACTATATACAAAAGAATGATGTAAGGGTGCTGTGGTTTTGGGACGATGACTACCCGCCCCGTCTAAAGAATTGTACTGATGCACCTGTGCTGCTATATTATACCGGCAACGCAGACCTCAGTCCTGAGAAGACGGTGGCAGTAGTAGGCACACGGAAATACTCAGACTACGGACAGCGCGCTACAGAGCAATTGGTAGAAGAATTGAGAGATACGGGTGTGACCATTATAAGTGGCCTGGCACACGGTATAGATACTATCGCGCACAAGGCAGCACTGAAGCATGGTTTGCCTACCATTGGCGTAGTAGGGCATGGGCTGGATAAGATGTACCCGGCAGCCAACAGGAACCTGGCCAAGGAAATGATAGCTAATGGCGGAGTGCTGAGTGAGTATCCATCGGGGACACCGGCGGACAGGGCACACTTCCCTATGCGGAACAGGGTAGTGGCGGGACTGAGTGATATAACCGTAGTGGTAGAAAGTGATATAAAGGGTGGTGCATTGATAACAGCACGTGTCGCGGACAGCTACAACCGCGACGTTGCGGCATTCCCAGGCAGGGTGTATGATGCCAAGTCGTCGGGCTGCAATGAACTGATACGTACCAACATTGCCAGTATGATAACCTGCGCTGACGACCTGCTGGAACTGATGAACTGGAAAGAGGCAGGTAAGAAGAAGCCTGTACAGAAACAACTGTTCATTAACTTGTCGCCCGAAGAAAGAACGGTGTATGATGTGCTGGGCAGCAAGGATATGGTGCATGCCGATGAACTGCTGCATGTATGCAATATGACCAGCTCTCAACTGGCATCTACACTGCTGATGATGGAAATGCAGGGGTTGGTGAAAGCCTTGCCGGGTAAGTTTTACAGGTTGGATTGAAAAACGGGTTAAAGCATGAAACAGAAAACTTTTTGGCTGATAATTCTGATTGCATTTTTTTATATAATGGCCAGGTATGAATGCCAAGATGCGGATGGTAGGTTTGATTCTGGGATAGTAACAGTTTTAACGGGGTTACTATTTATAATACCAATATTTCTTTTAATGTTTTCATCCTATATTTTATTACACCCTCGTATTTCTCAAAACAAGTCATGGTGGTTTGTCTTTCTTGTAAGTATTACTGTATCATGCAGCGCCATTAGTATAGTCGGATATTACTATGAGGATGAATACGAAAGTACCGCGCATCTGATTTGGCATTATTTCTTTAGGTTAAATACAGGCACATTTATAAATGCAGCTGAGGATTTCAGATTGGAGTATTTTCTATTCCTTTTGTTTAACCTGGTATCTTATTATTTGTTTTTCAGGAAACAATATAACCGATTTTTTAAGAGGAGTAAATGATAAGTGTAATATAGATAATTTACACCACCGCACCTTCCAAATCGTAATCGTAGGCTTTTTCTATACGTACGTTTACAAAGTCGCCGATTGGTAATTCGTGGTCTGTATTAATGATAACCTCGTTGTCTACTTCCACACTGTCAAACTCTGTACGGCCTAAATAACGTCCCGCTTCTTTTTTGTCTATCAGCACTTTGAATTCTTTGCCGATCTTTTCCTGGTTCTTTTCGTAAGATATTTCCTGCTGTACCTCCATTATCTCCTGTGCACGGGCCTCTTTCTCCTCTGCGGGTATGTTGTCTGCGAGTTCGTAAGCGCTTGTATTTTCCTCGTGGCTGTAGGTGAAGATACCTACGCGGTCAAGACGCACCTCTTCCAGGAATGCTTTCAGGTCTTCTACATCTTCCCTTGTTTCTCCGGGGAAGCCGGCTATAAGTGTACTGCGGATGCAGATGCCTGGCACGCGGTCACGTATATTGCCTATCAGTTCGTGTATGTCGTTGCGGGTTATCTGGCGTTTCATAGCCTTGAGCATATTGTCTGATATATGCTGCAGGGGCATGTCCAGGTAGTTGCAGATGTTATCACGCTCGCGCATTACATCCAGTATCTCCAGCGGGAACTTGGTAGGGTAAGCATAGTGCAGCCTGATCCAGTGCAAACCCTCGATATCCGACAGGTGCTTGAGCAAATCAGACAGCGCACGCTTCTTGTATATATCCAACCCGTAATAAGTCAGTTCCTGTGCAATGAGCATGATTTCTTTCACGCCCATGCTCACCAGCTTCTTAGCCTCGGTTACTACTTCTTCTATGGATTTAGATACGTGCTGCCCGCGCATCAGTGGTATAGCACAAAAGGCACAGGTACGGTTGCAGCCTTCAGATATTTTCAGGTAGGCGTAGTGTTTGGGGGTAGCCAGCAGGCGTTCGCCTATCAGCTCTTGTTTGTAATCAGCTTCAAATTGTTTCAGTATCAGCGGCAGTTCCATAGTGCCGAACCAGGCATCCACTTCAGGAATCTCCTTCAGCAGGTCGCCACGGTAGCGCTCGCTCAGGCAGCCCGTTACATATACTTTGTCCAGTTTGCCTTCGCGCTTCAGTTCTACCTGCTCCAGTATGGTGTTGATGCTTTCTTCCTTAGCCTTGTCTATAAAGCCGCAGGTGTTCACCACTACTATATTATGGTCCAGCTTGGTGTTTTCATGCTTCACCTTGATGCCATTGGCAACCAACTGACCGCTCAGCACTTCGCTGTCCACCATGTTTTTAGAGCAACCCAGCGTGATGATATTTACCTTGTCTTTTTTAAGCTTCTTCGTCTGCACAGTTCTGTCGTTTTATTTGTTCCTGAAAAACAGCCGTACGGGTACGCCGCTGAAATTGAAATGGCTCCTCAGTTTATTTTCCAGGAAGTTTTTATAAGGCGCTTTGATAGCATCGGGGTAATTGGCATAGAACGCGAATGACGGCACTACCGTAGGCAGTTGCTGCACGTATTTGATCTTAACCGAATGACCGCGTGTCATGGGGGGAGGGTAGTGCTGTATCTCTTTCAGCATGATATCGTTCAGCTTCGATGTCTGTATTTTGCGCTGGCGGTTGTCGTATACTTCCAGCGCCTTTTCCATAGCCTGGAATATGCGCACCTTGTCTTTGGCAGAGATGAATATCATGGGCACATCGGTAAAAGGCGCTATCTTCTGGTGGATGGCTTTTTCGTAATCGCGGGCGGTATTGGTTTCCTTTTCTACAGTGTCCCACTTGTTGATGAGCAGTACAATGCCCTTACCCTTACGAGCCGCCAGGCTAAAGATGCTCACATCCTGCGAGGTGACACCTTTCTCCGCATCAATGACTATCATGCACACGTCCACATCGTCCATAGCGCGTACGGCACGTATCACAGAATAAAACTCCAGGTCTTCGTGAACATTCTTTTTCTTGCGCAGTCCGGCAGTATCTATCAGTATGAACTCTTTGCCAAACTGGTTGTAGTGCGTATGTATGGTATCGCGGGTTGTGCCGGGTATGTCACTTACTATAGTACGTTCCTGCCCCGTGAGTGCGTTCAGCAGCGTAGACTTGCCTGCATTAGGCTGACCTATAATAATGAACTTCGGTAAAGGGTTCTCTTCAACTTCTTCAGGCTCTTCGTCAATATGGCCGGTTATTTCGTCCAGCAATTCGCCCGTGCCACTGCCTGATATTGAGGACAGGAAAAAGGTATGTTCAAAACCCAGGGAATAGAATTCCGTAGCATCCAGGGCGCGCTCCGGGTTGTCCACCTTGTTCACCACCAGCAATACAGGCTTGGGGCTGCGGCGTAGTATATCGGCCATTTCAGAGTCCTGGTCGGTAATGCCGGTAGTGGTATCGCATACGAACAATACAAGGTTGGCCTCGTCCATGGCTATCTGCACCTGCTTGCGTATCTCACGTTCAAACACATCGTCGGACCCATGCACAAAACCACCCGTATCTATCAGGTTAAAACTCTTGCCGTTCCAGTCGGCAATACCGTACTGGCGGTCGCGCGTAACGCCGCTCACATCGTCAACAATGGCCTTCCTTTCTTCCAGCAGTCGGTTGAACAATGTTGACTTGCCCACGTTGGGCCTTCCTACTATAGCTACGGTAAATCCCGGCATAATTTGCAATTAGGGCGCAAAGGTACTACATATTAACGGGTAAGACGTTAAAAATATGGGAAATGTTGATGTGAGTGTTGGGCAGTGTAGCGCTGTAGCGCGCGCTACACGCTACAACCCGTCACAAGAAATTATGCTTATCTTTCCGCCATCCGGCCTGCAATCGGTTATCGTTTTTTACCTGTCTTAAGTAATCAATATGTGTTTTTCAGCAAGTGCGAGTTTCACGGCCAGCGCGGTGTTACTCACCATAGGGGCTATTGCCATAAAGAAATCTTCCACGCCCGCACAGCGGTTGCTATCCTGCATACCTATAGTTTTTGGTTTACAGCAGTTTACTGAGGGACTATTGTGGATAGGATTGTCACGGCCGGGGTATGAGTACCTGGTGCAGCCGGCCAAGTATGGGTTCCTGTTGTTTGCACAGGTAGTGTGGCCCACATTTATTCCGCTGAGTATGATGCGTATAGAGCCCAACCCGGTCAAGAAAAATATCATGAAAGTGCTGCTGGCATTCGGTGTATTGCTTTCAGCATATTTCTGCTATTGCCTGGTAATGTATCCCGTAACGGTGGGCACAGGTTGCGCCCATATTAATTATGTACTCACTTACCCGGCACTCGGTGTATTGGCTATGAGCTGGGGCTACTTTCTGCCGGCTGCCATACCGCCGTTTATATCAGGTATCAGCAGGCTGCGGCAACTGGGAGCGGGCACCTTGCTGGCATATGTAGCTGCCAAGCTGTTTTACGAGGAGTATGTAATATCCGTATGGTGCTTTTTTGCTGCGTTGGTCAGCAGTTTCGTTTTGCTCATCATTATAGAGATGAACAGGGAGCCACGTGCTGCCGTGGAGTAATGTGCTGCTGGCATGATTTTTTTGACATTTGGTAAGTAAACGGAAATGATGGGAGAAGCAAAGAATTTAACGTTGCGGATAGATGGTGTACCGTTTATGATAGTAGCAAACCCACGTTATTTCAACCTGGATCTCCAATACGAGGTGTCTATTAATGGAGGTGAAGCGGTGATGTTCGTATTTGACAAAGATCTGGGCCGGTATAGCGCTACAGGTGATGCATCGGTATTGGTGCCCGATGTAGTAGATCAAGCCATAGGTGATAAGCTGAATGGCCTGAGCCTGGAAGCACAGGGGAGTGACTGATTTGTTTGCGGTGGTGGTATAAAGGGAACCTTTGTTATTCATCCCCCTATCCCCCTAAAGGTGAGACTAAAATAACATACAGCACTATTAATCACTTTGATTTATATGCTGTTCAATTTTTGTTTTTACCTTATCAAAGTCTGACAATACTTCTGCATTAGTAAACCTCAAAAAGCGAATACCTTCAGATTCGAGGAACTCCTGCCGGGCTTTATCGTTATCAGCAACAGTCTTTACATTATGTATATTCCCATCTACTTCTATTATCAGCTTTAATGAATGACAGTAGAAGTCAGCAATATATTTACTGATGGCATGTTGTCGTCTGAATTTGTAACCTATCGGCTTTAACTTCAGATAAGCCCATAAGACCTTCTCGGCCGGAGTCATTTGACTTCTGAGGGTAGCAGCATTAATAAACACCGACTTTGTTGCGTCCAGGAACATTTTCTTTTGCATGGCATTATAAAAATAATACTTTCAAAATAAGTCTCCCCTTTAGGGGGATAGGGGGACAATCACTACTTTTGCCTCGTGAAACGCACTAATTCGCTGCAAATGGTGGTGGGCCGCAAGCCACTGCTCGAAGCCCTCAACCAGGGTACTACTATAGAAAAGATATTCCTGCTGCGCACGGCTACGGGCGAGGAGGTGAGCGCCATCAAGAAACTGGCCCGTGACAGGAACATCCCCATCAGCCAGGTGCCGGAAGAAAAGCTGAACAGCCTGACACGCGCCCTGCACCAGGGCGTAGTAGCATGGGCGGGTCTGCTTAACTATACTGATTTGCAGGATGCCATATCGCACGTGGTGGAGAGTGGCGAAACTCCATTGTTCATCATGCTGGACGGTGTAACTGATGTGCGCAACGTGGGCGCTATAGCCCGTACTGCTTTATGTACCGGCGCGCAGGGGCTCATACTGCCTACAGCCTCATCCGCCTCGCTTACCGAAGAGGCCATCAAGACATCGGCAGGTGCATTGCACAAGATATTGCTCTGCCGTGTGCCCTCTGTTCCGCAGGCTATAGACGTGCTGCGCCTCAATGGCATACAGGTGCTGGGCACGCAGATGAAGGGCAGCATACCAGTGTACGAAGCGGATATGAGTGTA
>DATCSV010000285.1:0-3535 GCA_036568285.1 Flavipsychrobacter sp.
ATACTATTCATATTCGGCCTGGGCCCTGTACTTGGCTTTGCTACCACGCAGATACTCAGCTTGCTGATATCATTGTTCTGCGGATTGCTGGTTTCCCGTCTTATTAAAGATATCTGGACCGGCCGCGGCAAGCATTTCAAATACATGACCGTTGTTTCCAAGTCTGTATTCCAGAGGGCGCATATTAACTTCATGGGTATGCGTAAGGTTACTTACACGATTGCAGCTGTCATTGTGCTTGCGGGTATCGCTTCGCTATTCAATGGCTTCGATTACGGTGTGGAATTTGCCGGTGGACGTAGCTACACAGTGCAGCTTGACAAGGCATATGAGGTGTCTGACATTCGTGCTAAACTGCACAACACTTTCGGAGAGTACCCCATTGTTAAGACGATCGGTACAGAAAACAATGTCAACATCACTACAGCATATAAGATAACAGAGCCTGGCCAGGAAGTAGAGCAGCAGGTACAGCAGAAATTGCACGAAGGTCTGTTAGCTGGTGGATTTATTCCTGCTGATGTTGATTACGATGAATTTGTAAGCGACCGTATACGCAGCTCACAAACTGTACTGCCTACCATATCGGACGACCTGGTAGAAGGTGCCAAATGGGCTACTATCTTATCGCTCATAGCTATCTCTGTATATATACTACTGCGTTTCCGCAGGTGGCAATATTCACTCGGTACTATCGTATCGCTGCTGTTCAATATCGCTGCTACGTTGGCTGTATTCTCTTTCCTGCGCGGTGTAGTACCTTTCGCACTGGAGATAGACCAACACTTCATAGCCGCGATACTTACCGTTATCGGATTCTCAATGAACGATACCGTTATTGTGTTTGACAGGATACGCGAGTACTTCCGCAAAAATCCCAACGAGGACAGGAAGAGCGTTATTAACCGCGCAGTAAACGATACCCTGCCCCGTACGGTTATGACATCGCTTACCGTATTCCTGGTGGTACTCATACTCTTCATAGCAGGTGGCGAGGTTACACGCGGTTTCGCATTCGCAATGCTGATAGGTGTACTCACCGGTACTTTCTCTTCCATCTTTGTGGCAGCGCCCATACTGGTAGATATGGACAAGTCGGACAAACTGAAACAAGAAGTAGATCGCGAAGCCCAAATAGAAGAGCTCAAGAAAATGGCTTAGGTGTTCTCGATACTTTAACCTTTGCAAGCGGAGGCCGCCTCAGATATGAGGCGGCCTCTTGATTTAATGTAGTTGGCTGGATTTGTTGATATTATCGCCGCTCACCTGATACGGTGATTGAATAATTTCTGCACCGCTACTTTAATATAGTAGCGGGTCCTTTCCTTAGCTATAAAAATGAGGGAGAAGGTATAATAGTATAAAGATGTGCCTTTTCTGTACCGCATTATCTCCAACTCCCGGCTGATAATAGTCTTCAAAACCTTCAGTTGTTTTTCCGGCTCTGTGCTCGCATTAGCTATGTGTATCATACTGGTGTCTGCCAGGAAATAACATCTGTATCCTAGCCGGCTGAATTGGTAGCACCAAAGCTGGTCTTCCCCATACATAAAAAACCTTTCGTCCAGTTTATTTTCCGGAAGCTGATTCAACAACTCTCTCTTAAACATGAAAAATGCGCCGGACGCCCAATCGCAATAAGTATTAAAATCGCCTCTGAAGTATTGATTCAGCATGAGCGTGGCTCGACGATGATAAGGCACCAGCATGAGCAGTGGCCGGAGTGCATCTAACACTTCGTTCCTGATGGAGCGGAACGCCCGGGCGTTGTGCTGGTACTTGCCATCGCTATAGGTGAGGTGTATAGTCAAAACACTGATGTCCTCAGCGCCATTTTGTAAGCTATCTGCGGCTTTACTGATACAATCCTCCTGCAGGATAGTATCTGAATTCAAAAGAAGTATGACATCGCCTTTGGCATGGCTGACACCCAGGTTATTACCTTGGGCAAATCCGCCATTAACAGGACTTTTGATCAATTTTATACCGGGGAACTGCACCAGGAACTCGTCGGGATTATCAATGGTTGATGCATTGTCCACCAGGATGATTTCATAGTCAACGGCTTTTGTTACAGCCTGCAAACTCCTGATGCAATCGCAGGTGATTTGAAAAGTATTATAATTGATAATGATGACCGATACCACCGACTGATATTATTTATGCAAGTATAATCACTTTACTGCGCTTATTTACCCATACTCCTTGGTTTCTTTGATGTGGCATAACCCAATATTGCAGGCAATAAAAAACGGCCTATATGGAGGCCGTTTTGTTATTTATGAGTTGCTTACAAGCGTATCGCTCACCGAAGGGAGGTCGGTTATCGGCGGTGCGGTATCTTCATAAGGCCGCTTGCCTATTAACCTTTCCATATCGTCCTTGAACAATACTTCTTTCTTTAGTAATTCTTCTGCTATCGCTTTTACCGAATCGATTTTCTCATTCAACAATGCTTTTGTCTTTTGATATGCCTCGTTAATGAGTTTACGAACTTCCTCATCTATTATCTTACCTGTTTCTTCAGAGTAAGGCTTGGAGTATTGCGCATCGTTCTGCGGATCATAGAAGGAGATGTTACCCAATACCGGGTTCATACCATACATACTTACCATAGCGTAAGCCATGCGCGTTACGTGCTGCAGGTCGCTAAGGGCCCCTGTAGAGATCTTACCAAATACTATTTCTTCTACAGCACGTCCGCCTAGTGTCATACACATATCGTCCATCAGGTGGTCGGTGTTGCGTATATACATCTCTTTGGGCAGGTACTGCGCATAACCCAACGCTGCTACACCACGCGGCACGATAGTAACCTTCACCAGCGGATGTGCATGTTCCAGGAACCAGCCTGATACTGCGTGCCCCGCTTCGTGGTACGCTATCACCTTTTTCTCTTCGGGCAGTATGATCTTGTTTTTCTTCTCCAGGCCGCCTATCACACGGTCTATGGCATCGTTAAAGTCGTCCATATCCACCTCTGTCTTGCCTTTACGGGCAGCTATCAGTGCGGCTTCGTTACATATATTAGCTATATCAGCACCCGCAAAACCGGGAGTCTGCACAGCGAGTTTATGTATATCGAGATTTTTCGATTTTTTGATTGGTTTCAGGTGCACGTCAAATATCTTCTCGCGGCCTTTTACATCCGGCACATCAATAGATATCTGGCGGTCGAAACGTCCCGGGCGCAACAGTGCTGTATCCAATACGTCAGGCCTGTTGGTGGCAGCCAGTACAATGATACCTGTATCGCCGCTGAAGCCATCCATCTCCACCAGCAACTGGTTCAACGTATTCTCACGCTCGTCGTTGCTCATTACCACGTTCTTACCACGCGCACGGCCTATAGCATCTATCTCGTCAATAAACACGATACATGGCGCTTTCTCTCTTGCCTGCTTAAACAGGTCGCGAACACGGCTGGCACCCACACCTACAAACAGCTCCACAAAGTCGGAACCGGACATAGAGAAGAAAGGCACCTGGGCCTCGCCTGCTACGGCTTTTGCCAGCAATGTTTTACCGGTACCCG
>DATCSV010000286.1:0-9883 GCA_036568285.1 Flavipsychrobacter sp.
TGCCGTTCACTGTATGTCCTGTACCCGCATGTAGCTTCCTGGCGCATGATTCGGAAAGGGAGAAAGTAATCACTGCACAGGTTGTCATCCGCGAGCATTTAGACAGTCCGCTGACCATCAAAGAACTCTCCCGCAAAGTAGCCATGAACGAGTGCTACCTGAAAAAAGGCTTCAAAGCACTGACCGGCAAAACCATACACGAATACACGCAGGAGCTACGCATAGCCAAAGCCAAAGACCTCTTAAAGCAGGACGGTGTATCTGTATCAGACGTAGCAAATTCACTGGGCTACAGCAGTATATCACATTTCAGCACGGCATTCAAAAAAGCTACGGGCATGAAGCCCTGCGAGTTGCTCGCCTAACGTATCAGCTTGCCGATAAAGGGTAGGTTTTTCATATCCTCTTTTTCTGTACGGAATATATACACCAGGTAGGCAAACATGAGTACTGTAGCCAAAGCCGTACGCAGCCAGATGTTATCTATATACATACCGGCAAAATGGTTGATGAAGTATAATGCCAGCATCACAAAGAAGAACCTGCCCAGCTTGCCTACCTCGTAAGGTACGGGATATACCTTCCTGCCCCAGAAGTAAGAGATGATCATCATACCACCATAACAGGCCAGGGTAGCCCATGCCGATGCCATATACCCGTACTTAGGTATAAACAGGAAGTTGACCGACAGGGTAATAGCCGCACCTATAAAGGTAATGACCAGCGCTGCATATGTCTTCTGCGACAGCTTGTACCAAATGGAGAGCGTATAATACACTCCCAGGCTCATATTGGCTATCAGCAGTATGGGTACTACGTTCAGGCCCACCCACATTTCTTCGTTCTGTATGAAATGTTTCCAGTAGTCGATATACAACGTCACTACTAAGAACATGGTAGTCATGACAATAACAATGTACTTCATCACCCGGGCGTAGGTTTCCGGTGCATTCTTGTTTTTGGATTCTGAAAAGAAGAATGGCTCGGCCCCCATCCTGAAAGCCTGTATGAATATGTTGATGAGCAGGGACAGCTTGTAACAGGCCCCGTAGATACCCGCCAGCACCACGCCTGACACTGCTGCATCTTTAGGTGTCAGCTTACCCAACAATATGCGGTCGAAAGTTTCGTTGATAACACCCGCAAACCCGGCTATCATCAGCGGGAGGGAATAGAATAACATCTCTTTCCACAACCTGAAACTGCCCTGGAAACGGATGGATAATACTTCGGGTGCCAGTAGCACCAATGTGAGGATAGATGCAATCAGCGTGGCGATAATATAATAACCTACGCCCATCTGCGGATCGTACCACGATGCAAGGTATGAACCAGGTTGTTGTGCGGCAATGCGCGGCAGGTAGGTGTAAAAGAATACGGTTGCGGCGATGGTCATCAGTATGGCGGCTATCCTGATGAGTGCGTATTTACGGGGCCTGTTTATCTGCCGCAGCTTGGCGAAGGGTATTACAGCCAATGTGTCAATGGCTATGATCAGCGATGTCCAGGTAATGAATTCAGGGTTATCAGGTACTTGTAAGAATACAGCAATCGGCTCGCTGAACATCAGCAGTACACTTGTAAAAATAAGGGTTGTAAAAATGATGGATAATGAGGCGGTATTAAACACTACCCGCTCATCCTCGTCCTTATTACTGTACCTGAAAAATGTAATCTCAAACCCATAGGTAAACAGCGCACTCATAAATGGAATGGCAGAGAATATCATGCTCATCTTACCATACTCCAGCACGCTCAGGTGATCGGGGTCGGTCAGGTAGGGCGTCAGCAAATAACTAAGGAAACGGGCCACAATGCTGCTGAGCCCGTACCACATTGTATGACTTGCTAAACGTTTTATTGACATGAGGCCATAAAGATAATGGTCTGCTACTGTTTAGTGCAAAAAACTACCGGCCGGAATCTTATTCAATTACCCAAGTCTCCCTGCCGCGCAGCAGCTTGTCCAGGTCGCCTTTGCCCTTCTGCGCCAGGGCATCTTCCATCTGCAGCCTCATAGCATCTTCGTACGTGGGGCGTTCCTGTGCATAGAACACGCCTATCGGCCGGGGCAGGTGCCCTTCATTGGCCGGGTTGTCGAAGAAGCGGGTAAGTATCTGCGCCTTATAGAAGTCTTGCTCATTGTGTACCCACAGGTCGTCGGCGCTATAGCCACCCTCTGTCAGACTCACCACTTTAGGCTTGTATCCGTCCAGCACTATGCCTTTATCGTTCTGTGCACCGTATACCATGGGTTTGCCCTGCTGCAGTGTCAGCACTTCATCGGTACGTGTTTTCTTATCCGTAAATATTTCAAATGCTCCATCGTTGAAGATGTTGCAGTTCTGGTATATCTCCAGTAACGATGTACCGTGGTGCCCATGCGAACGCAGCAGCATTTCCTGCAGGTGCTTGGGGTCGCGGTCCAGCGAGCGGGCTACGAACGATGCATCGGCACCCAAAGCCAGCGCCAGTGGATTGAACGGATGGTCGATGCTGCCAAAAGGCGTCGACTTGGTTACTTTACGCTCTTCAGACGTAGGAGAATATTGTCCCTTGGTCAGGCCATATATCTGGTTATTGAAGAGCAGGATGTTCACATTGAAGTTCCTGCGCAGCAGGTGGATGGTATGGTTACCACCAATACTCAGGCTGTCGCCGTCGCCGGTTACTATCCATACGCTCAGTTCAGGACGGGTGGCTTTCAGCCCCGAAGCGATAGCAGTGGCACGCCCGTGTATAGAGTGCATGCCAAAGGTGTTCATATAATACGGGAAGCGCGAGCTGCAGCCTATACCCGATATGATCACTATATCCTCGCGGGGTATGCCCGTTTGGGGCAGTATGGTTTGTACCTGTTTTAATATCGAATAGTCACCACAGCCGGGGCACCAGCGCACTTCCTGGTCTGTAGCAAAATCTTTTGCGGTCAGCGGGGCATTTCCCTTTTTTGGTTCCACTCCTTCCGTCACAGCATTCATTACAACGTCACTCATAAGTAAAAATCTCATGCAAAAATACTGTATTCAGGGCAGGATTTGAAACCCCGACAGAGCCATGACAGAAATTTATGATTTGGTTGATAGTTTCGGGCTTTATGGGTACAATCGATTTATCAGGCCCCGGTATCGTCCGGGGCTAAATTATTGGCATGCAGTTAGGCTTATTGTGTCCGCAATGCCTTCCAGCCGCCGGATTTACCCGTGATCTTATTCTCCCAGGTACCGCCGGCCTCATCGTCATAAAAGTTGCCCTTTATCACCATACCGTTTTCACTGGTGAAATTGATCTTGCTGTTCTCAAGCCTGGAGACCATAGGCATATCTATACCGGAAAAGATGATACCCACGTCATTACCGTTTACGGCAATGTTGAATACCCCTTCCGCATCACCGGTATAATCTCCTTCAAAGCTTTCAATGACCACTTCGGATATCTCTTTAAAAATAAAAGGTATTACCTTCTTACCGGGGACGTCTATGGACATGGTAGAATTCGCGCCCAGCGTATCTGCTGAAAACCTCATCGTCACCGGTTGGTTATTCCATGTGCCGGTAAATAAGGCCGTATCTATCTTTTGGCCGGGCTGCCAGTTGGTTAGCGAATTTGTACTGAGTTCCGCGGTCTTATTGTTCAGCCTGATAATGGCCTTCTTCTCCATGCCTGTATTATTAAGGTGTATGGCCACCGCTCCGCTGGCACCAAACCCCGCCAATACGCCCTTATATACACCTGAGCTCTTAAAATCATGCTCGGGCCGGGCATCAGGCACCTGTACACAGGTAGGGCAAACATATAATTTAGGGGTTTCCTGCACCGGTGGACCACTTTGCTTGTTACAGGAAATAAATGCACCTAAGGCAAGGATTGCCGGTATCAACTTTTTCATATCGTTCGGGTTTTTGATGAACCTAATAAAATTAAATATAACGATATTATCGCAATTTGGCCGCATTCCGCAATTTACCGGTGGCAAGATCAAACAATGGGTTCAACAAGATACATTCTTAAATTACCCTTGTTTTTGGCGGCTATTTCGCCACGATAGCTGAAGCGAAACTTATCTTTCACCATGTCGTAGGTAGATTGAGATATATTGATTTTGCCGGGGACTCCACTTTGTTCCATGCGTGCGGCTGTGTTTACCGTATCGCCCCATATATCATAAGCAAATTTCTTTACTCCCACTATGCCGGCTACTACATCACCACTGTGTATGCCAATGCGTATTTCAAAAGTCCTGTCCTGCAGTACAGCTTTGTGCTGTAACATAAAGTCTCTTATTTCTATTGCTGCCATCACCATATTCTCTGCATGACTGGCATTAGGTACCGGAAGGCCACTGACAGCGAGGTAAGCATCACCAATTGTCTTTATTTTTTCTATTTTATACTTCTCCATGATGCTATCAAATGTTTTGAAACAGGTATGCAATTCATCTACCAGTTCCTGCGAGCCCATTCTTTCACCCGCCTCCGTGAAGTTGACAAAATCTGTAAACATCACGGTAACAGACTCGTAGTATTTGGCAGTGGTTGTGCCTTTTTCTTTCAATTCTTCAGCTACTTCTTCGGGCAAGATATTATGCAGCAACTGTTCTGAAACCCGTTTTTCTTCGGTAATTGCATTATTGGCATTTGTAATGATGATGTTAGTCTTTTTCTCCTGCCTGTATCCACGGAAGATGAAAAAGGACAACAGCAGCAACAGTACCAACCCTCCGAAACCACTATAGGTTAATAGTTTTTGCCGTTGCAACTCGTAGCCTGCAGCTACTTTTTCTTCAGCCCGTTTTAAACTATCCGTAAGTTGCCGGCGTTCAAAATCTCCCAACATATCTATGCGCGTCAATTCCTGTAGTTTTTTCCTGCTGTATATACTGTCACGAAGGCCGATATGTGTTTGATATGCCTTGAGCGCGTCAGAGGTGCGGCCCATGCGTTCATATGCCTGGCTCAACGCCAGCCATGCATTGGAGCGTGTATCTGTTGCACCTGTTTCAGTGCTAATTGTTATTGCTTTGCCCAGGTAATCTAAAGCCTTATTGTACTGTTTTCTGCCCGTGTATATCTTGCCAAGTGTGGTGTATATAGCAGACAATTGCGCACGCAGCTGGCCCTTACCCCCGTCACCTTCTGCGATGGCCAAAGATTGTGACGCGTAGTAGTAAGAAGAATCTGCCTCGCCTATAGCGTGATAGGCTTCCGCCAGTTTATACAGCACTTGTGTCAGGTACTCGTCTTTCTGGTTCTTACTCCCAACTATTGCCCTGATTTCTCCTGCAGCTTTCAAATAGTTACTAATTGCTGTTTGAAAATTATTCATGTTAAGGTAACAGTCACCTATTCCCATATCCGCCCAGGCTGTAAACCAGGAATAGTTTATGTTCTTATTTAACTCATGCACCTCTTCGTAACTCTGTATTGCCCGTTCGAAGTCGGGAATAGCGGCATATATAGCAGCTATCTGGTGCTTCAGCCCCATCAGGGTCAGCGTATCTTCTACTCCCGGGCTACGTTCCGATACAATATCTTCATGCAACAGGTTGTATGCCTCTTGGTAATGTTTTAATGCACGGGCAAACTCACCCATATTCTGGTAGAGTACACCGCTGCCCGCCAATATCTGTATCACGGTATCACGACCAATGTCTAAATTCAATATCCGCCTGTAATACTCCAGTGCATTACTGTAATCGGCCTTGGAGGTGTAACATTCAGCTATGTCCCTCAACAGCTGAAACCTGAATGGTGTGTTGGCTATTTCATCAGTATACCGCAGGGCTCTTATATGCCACTCAATAGCTCTATCATAATTATACAGGCACTTTTCGTAATAAACTCCTATCCTGTATTCTACATGCATTATAACAGCCTGGTAGTTTTGTTCCTCGGCAAGTTTCAGCGCCTGCATCAGGTAGTCTATTTTAGCCTTCTTGTCAGTGCAGGGTATCGCTGTACCCAACTCCAGCAATATAGTTGCTCTTTGTGAATCGGAACGGGTATAGGAAAGCGCCCGCTTCAGTGAATCAGTCAACGACGATGAACCAAAGGCAGGAATATTCAGCACCAACAACAGTGCAAAAAACAACATAGGGGCAGCTCTCATACTTAAAATATCCCGGTATAGTATATAAAGTTAAAAATTAAACTGTATTTTGTTTTAATAAATAAAGCTGTACCGCAGAAAGCTGGTACGTTTAAGGGAAAAATAAATATAATTATGAGAAAGAATACACCTCTATTCTTCCTGCTGGTGGCAGGAGTATCTTTGTTTTGTTCGCTCCCGTCTTACGCAGTTGGCGTAGGTTCAGCGAATGTAAAATTTGGCAGCCCGGATAAAGAGGGGAATTGCGCCGGAAAAGGTATTTGCATGCTCTCGTCGATCGGTGCTTCAAAAACCGAGATACCGGTAAGCTTTTCTTATGTGCCCGGACTATCAGGAGAAGGATTTAGTACCCTTACTCTGCAATTCAGCATTGAAGCGCTGGAGTCTATTGACAAGGACTATCTGTATGCCTACTTTCTATATCCCGATGGCAGGCCGCGTTACAACTATAAATTTGACAGCGAATATATACTCAATAACAGCGCGCTTTGCACTGCATTGGGCGTAGCGCCCGGCCAGGTAAGAATCAAACCATCTGACGATTCGGTAATAGAAACTGTATTTAATACTGATGTGCGGATAACGTACAGGCTGATGGATGAATAGCTGCAAATATTCATAAGAATGGTGTGCCTTCCGGCACACCATTCTTATGAATTGACTATGCTCTTTTATTTCGCTACATTCTTCTTCAATGCAAACAGGCTGAAATCTGTATCTTCTTTTACAATAGTATTTTTTAGCCTGCCCAGGCCTGCTATTTCCATTTCTACCACGTCGCCGGGTTGCAGCCATTGGGGCTTGAAGTTGGGGTCGTTGAACAGGCCTGTGCCGTTCAGCTCCAGCAGGCAGCCCGTGCCTACAGTGCCACTGCCTATCACATCGCCCGGCAGTATATCTACACCATAGGCACAACGCTCCAGTATTTCTGCAAAGGTCCAGTCCATATCGCCCATGCTACCTTCACTCAGCAATACTCCATTTACCCAACAGCGCATTTTCAGGTCGTAGCTGTTGCCGGTATGGCCAGCCTTGGCAGGCACTTTGTAGGGTTCCAGTTCGTCGGGTGTCACCAGCATAGGCCCTATCACAGTACTGAAATCCTTTCCCTTGGCAGGTCCCAGGTTCAGCAGCATCTCTTCCATTTGCAGTGTACGTGCACTCATGTCGTTCATGATCATGTAGCCCGCTATATATTTATCTGCATCCGCAGCCTTAATATTTCGTCCCTTTTTGCCAACCACTATCGCTGCTTCCAGTTCAAAATCCAGTTTTGCGAAATGGTCGGGCATACAGTGTATTTCGCCGGGACCCTGTATAGCATTATGGTTAGTGAAGTAGAAAATCGGGTACTGGTCAAATTCGGATATCATATCCACCCGACGGTTGCGGCGCGCGGCGGCTACGTGCTGGCGGAAGGCATACCCATCGCGACATGAGGTAGGCTGCGGGACCGGGGCCATTATTTCAGCGCTATCAAAGGCTACGCCCTCTACGTGTATTTTCCCGCTCCTGATATCCGCCTCTGCCTCGCGCGCTATTTCAGAAAACTCTTCCCACTCGTTCAGCATTTCCCGCATAGTACGGGGAAGCCTGTTACTTACCGCACCTGTATCATAAAGCGTGCCGTCTACGTACAGTGCCAGTTGTTCCAATCCTTGCTTCGAGTATGTTACCAGTTTCATAAGCCGTTCATTTTTTTAGGCTGTAAAAATAAGGCTTATATACGGGTATATAAAACCCTCCGGAATTACAGGGCATTTTCAACCACATATACCTATTAATCTTTATTATTGCATACAACAAAAGTATTTTGACATGCCTGCTACATACGAAGAAGTATTCGAGAATAATAAAAAATGGGTGTCTGCACAGATAGATAAGGATGCAGACTTCTTTAAGAAGCTGGCCAAAGACCAGACCCCCGATTATCTATACATCGGTTGCGCAGACAGCCGCGTGCCTGCTAACGAGATCATGGGGCTGGACCCGGGCGATGTGTTCGTGCACAGGAATGTAGCCAACCTGGTGAATAATATCGACCTTAACGTGATGGCCTGCATTAACTATGCCGTAAATGCGTTGAAGGTGAAACATATTGTGGTATGCGGCCATTATGGCTGTGGCGGTGTAAAAGCCGCTATGCAGTCTAAAGACCTGGGGCTGCTGAACCCCTGGCTGAGGAACATACGCGACGTGTACCGCCTGCATAAAGACGAGCTGAACGCCATAACAGACGAGCACGAAAGGTACAACCGACTGGTAGAGCTGAATGTGGAAGAACAGGTTTTCAACGTAATAAAAACAGTTGCCGTACAGAGGTCTTATATTGAGAACAGGTACCCCGTGGTACATGGCTGGGTCTTCGACCTGTCCACCGGCCTGCTGAAAGACCTGCGGATAGACTTCGAAGCCATGCTGAAACGGATACAGGAAATATATGACCTGACCGGGGAGTTGGAGCACCATATGTAGGTAACATTGTGATAATGAAATAATTTTGCAGCAGATGTATTATCTGCTGCTTTTTATTTTGTACCCCTTGTCTTTACTGCCGTTAAGGTTTTTATATGTGCTGTCCGACGGTATGTACCTGCTGCTGTATTATATAATCGGGTACAGGAAGCAGCTGGTGATGGACAACCTGCATAACGCCTTCCCCCTAAAAACAGAACAGGAAATACAAATCATTTGTAAGAAATTCTACCACAACTTCTGCGACCAGTGGACGGAAACACTGAAACTTCTATCTATATCAGAACAGGAACTGAACAGGCGTATCCGGGGCAATTGGGAAGTATTTCATCAGCTACATGTGGAGGGCAGGAACACGTACGCACTACTGGGGCACACATTCAACTGGGAATGGGCGAATGTAGCCTGCCAATACAATTGCCAACAACAATTTGCCGGGGTGTATATGCCGCAGAAAAGCAAGTCAGCCGACATGCTGCTGAACAAAATACGCAGCCGCAGTGGTGCATGGCTGATATCCATGAAGGCGAAACGCGGTTTTGAAAAATTGCACAATGTCCAATACATCGTTGGCCTTATTGCAGACCAGAACCCACCGGTAGTTAAAGCCGCTACGTGGTACCAATTCATGAACAGGGAAGCACCTTTCTTCAATGGGCCGGAGGTGTTGGCCAAACGTGCAAACGCCGCTGTAGTATTTGCGGGTATAAAGAAAATAAAACGTGGTCACTATGAGATTAGGCTGGAACGATTCACGCATGATGCTGCTATATTACCTAAAGGTGAGATGATGCAGGCCTATGTCCACTTTATGGAAGAACAGATAAAAGCGCAACCTGAGAACTGGATGTGGACGCACAACCGCTGGAAGCACAACCGCTAAGGCACTATCACTTTCTGCTTTCCTTTTTCTATCCTGAAATGAATAGTATTGCTGCACTCATGCGCGTCACCGTCTGTTTGCATCAGGCACAACTTTGGATGAGTGATAGTGATTTCCTTGCCCTTGTAGTTACGGACATATGGGCTCTCTGCAATAGTACCGTTCATAGCGCGCCATACCAATAAGCCACCTAAAACTTTCGGAAACCTTTTAATGATGACTATGTCCAATAGTCCGTCGGTCCAACTGGCGGCAGGGGCTATCTGGAAGTTGTAACCAAACTGCTTGCCATTGGCCACGCTGATGATAAAGGCTTTTTCTTTCAAAGACTTACCATCTATGGTAATATCCCAATCCCATTCCTTGTAGGTCCACATATAACGGGTGACCAGCCAGCTATACATCGCAAAGCCACGG
>DATCSV010000287.1:0-10368 GCA_036568285.1 Flavipsychrobacter sp.
TAATACCCCCCTGCGCGAACCTCCGCTTACATACCAGGGTTGAACATCATCCCATGCATCATCTGTTATGTTTTTCATCCGCTTGCCCCTGATGGTAAACTCATAGAGATCCGTTTTGCTTTTTTTGATGGCAGAAAAGATCATCTTATCATCATCCTCCATAAAGGTCATACCCAATACCCTGTCAAAGCGATTGGCGGGTATTTCATAGTTCTCTATTTGTGCTTTGATGGCATTATATATACGCAAGTGCGTAGACTTCTCTTTTTGATACAGTATTGCCAATTTGTAACCTGTGTTAGACCAGGTAATCAGCGGGTAATTGGGATCGGGCATTGCGCCAAAATCCTGCTTACCACCTTCCATAACTGTTGAACGGACCTGTGTTGCAGCAGTTCTCTGAATGTGCACCTTAAATTCGCCCTCTTTCCATGCTACATAAGCTACATCCCTGCCATTAGGAGAAACGCGAATATCTCTAATAACAGTTCCATCATCCGGCACCTCGATCTCTATGAGCGCCTTAAATGTGTCTATAGACTCCTGCGCTACAATATCTTTGGCATACACATCCTTATAAAATACCAGCACAGAGTCGTATGCCTCTTTTACCTTCATGCCCAAGGTCATTTTTACGCCCTGGTTCAGACTGCTTTTTAGCTGTGTAGTATATACGAGGTTTTTCATATTGCCCTCGCCATACCTATCCGAAACATATTTCCAGAAAGCTTTACCCGCCAGTTCCGGATTCACTTCTGCCAATTTATAAAAGCCATCGTCAGGGTACGTATCCATAAGATTTTTCCACGCGCTGTTACTCTCTGCGTCCCAGCCATCTACCAGGTAAGCGATAAATCCGTTCACGGTCCACTCCGGCAAGTTCATCAATATTGCATTTCGTACTACTTCGCGCAAAGTCTCTCCAAACAGCATCCGCTCCATTACCACCCTGGCCATTCCGGCCCGTGTCTGCCTGCGCAAGTCGGTATGTACGCCTGTGTAATAAACAACCAGTTTGTCGCCCACTATATCTACCGTACCGGCAGGGATATCCTGCAGTTGAGAATCAAACTTCCTGCCTATATTAGTTTGCTTGTATTCGTCGAAACTGTTATAAAGAACGATATTAAACCTTGCCGGAAATTGCCCGCCCAGCTTTTTTTCTATTACGTTAATATCATTCTCCACCTGCTCTGCAACATACCTCGCCAATTCTATTCCTGACCTGTCGTAATGATAGATCCGGAAATGCTTTGTATCAAAATATTTCCACTTAAATGTTCGGTGTTGTATCCTGTTTTGTCCGTAGGTTTCTACATTTGTTTGTGCAGTTGTGCTACCGGCAGTAGCCACCCACAATGCGGCTGTTAATAATAATGACGGTATAGTAAGCCTCAGGCTGAAATACATAATTAATAGAAATTAAGAAAGTTAAGGGCAATTCTATTGCCTTATAAATTCTCCTGTTTAAGTTTGCTACCTAAATTACAGAAAAAAAGGACTTTTCACATGCTATATACACAATCTTTTGTTTTTAATCCATTCCAGGAAAACACATACCTGATATATAACGACAAGCAACAGTGCTGGATTGTAGACCCCGGCATGTATGACGCGGCAGAGCTATCATCTTTCGTTCAGCATATACAGGCCAACAAACTAATACCGCAAGCCATCATTAACACCCATACACATATCGACCATATTTTCGGCGTACCTGCCTTGTTAGAATACTATTCAATACCATTTGGCATTCACGCCCAGGACAGCCCTGTTTTAAACTCTGCCACAGGCTCGGCAGCGATGTTCGGTTTCGACTATAAAGATATTCCGCAGCCATCATTTTACATCACTCACAACGAAAAGCTGAAACTTGGCGAAGATGAATTAGAGATATTATTTGTTCCCGGACATTCCCCCGGTAGTATCGCCTTTTATTACCAGCCGGGCAATTGGGTAATAGCAGGTGACGCGCTTTTTTCAGGCAGCATTGGCCGTACAGACCTGCCGGGTGGTAACCATAATCAGCTCATTGACAGCATTAAGACTCAGTTGCTCACCCTGCCGGAAGATACTGTTGTGTATTCAGGGCACGGTCCGGCCACTTCAATCGGCAGAGAAAGAGACTACAACCCCTTTTTGGCTGATTAAGAGCTATGAACCAGCAGCTCATTGCCCTGAAGTATAGGTACTACCGGATGAAGATCGATAGTAGCACAATACTCCATGTCCTTCTCAAGGCCGAATGCGGACAGCCGCCGGTAATGTGAACTATCTCTTAGAACATCTATAGGCTGCCTGCCATTCATGTTTTCATATAGAACGTTTGCAGCCCGGGCACTGTCACAATTGATATCGAAATGCTCCTGTAGCCTGTTAACAACGGCACCCGCGAAAAGCGTATCCTCGAGATTAAACCTGTCTTTCCAGGCCGCACAAGCTAACAATACATTCTTGTTGCTGCCATGCAAATAGTCGCAGACCGCGCTAAGGTTGAGAAATGAACCCGTTATGATGGTTGCTGCGTCCTTTACCATATGCAACAGTCTCGTACCATTAGTAGTAGTAAGTACCAGCGTCCGCCCGCTGATAAAATCCTTCGTGTATTCGGACGGTGAATTACCATATTGCAATCCCTCTACAATTTGGCCGTTCCTCTCTCCGGCAGTTACACTATTTTTAATCGCGTTTCCGAGCTCAATGCATTCTTCGACTGAAGCTACCGGTATAACAGCACTGGCATTATTGTATAATGCAGCAGCTATTGTAGAGGTAGCCCTGAACACATCGATAATTACTACAACAGAGCCCTCAGTATCATATAAATGCAATAAAGCCGGCGATAAACAAACCTCTAATTTTGGCAACTCTTTATTCATCAACTTTCGTTATTCGGGTGCAATATTACTCAAACGGGGCTAAAAAGCTACACCATGCCACATAAAAAAAGCCGCCGTAAAGGCAGCTTTTTCTATATATAATTAGATTATAGCATTAATAAACCCACATATCATGTTCCTTGTTAAAGAGCATTTCCTCTGCCTTCTTGCCCTCGTACAGTGCTTCCAGCGGAGACATACGCCTGTTGCTGTAGCTCAAATCGAAAGGATTGCTGGTCTTGATAACTTTGCTGGAGAAAAACCTACCTTCAAAATAATCATTCCAGGTCATACGAGCCACGTCGTTCTCAGGATTGAATACTTCATACTGAGCCAGCATCGGGCGAATTTCGGGATAGTACAACCAAAATACTGCCTGAGATGCACGGAACAAACCGGTATTCTCGTCGATGATATCCTTTATCGGAGCGATACCTATGATACGTACCACCATACGACCTAAGTTACGATCAAACATCCAGTCTTCCTTAATCCTGTATTTAGTTATCAGGTCTGGATTGAATTCGCGGCGTGTGATAATAACCTGCATTTCGCCTGTTACGGGGTCAATTACCTCGTTGGTATCAGGCTGACCTATCATCATCTCCAATATCTGATCTTTCGTCAGCGCATTGGTAAAACGGTCGTCAACGTTAGAATAAGCTTTTATCTTTCCTTTTTTAACGGCATCCAGGATTATCTCTATGAAATATCCTCCACCGGTATAATCATCGCCGGGGAAACGGAAGGCCATATTCTGCTTCTCGCGAATATCTATTTCCCTCCATACTCTCTTCTTCCACATTACGTCATTTTCACGTATTGATTGCCAAGGTAGAATACGATTAACGTGTTCTACTCTATCGTAAGCACCATCCCTTACTAACGAAGGCTTCCAGTCTCCATCAACAGCATCGTAGGAGTTGTATTGAGATTGGATATCCTTTATTGAAGTCTCCTGTGCAAAGGCCAATCCACCGAACATTACCAATGCGGTAGTCGCTGCTATTCTGTATGTTTTGAGGATATTCATATTCCTGTAATGATTTGCTTAGTAATCTAACGTTAAATTTATAAAAAATTATAGAAGAATAAAATTTATCGGATTAAGAGTTCTGATACGTCCATCAGGGCCACGAGCTTTTATATCTTCAATAAACACCCTATCACCCGGCTTACTCCTCTTAATCAGGTCAATAATATCTCTATCCTTATTCAGGTACGGACCACTAGATTTGAACGGACCTTGTAGTTCACCACGTTTTGGTATCATACTAATTTCATAGCTGGTCACCACAAAACGTGTATCGAAATCGAAGTTTTTCAAATCTGCAA
The DNA here is from genome assembly GCA_036568285.1 of Flavipsychrobacter sp. Taxonomy (GTDB): domain Bacteria; phylum Bacteroidota; class Bacteroidia; order Chitinophagales; family Chitinophagaceae; genus UBA5543. Next base: position 4,215 of record DATCSV010000287.1, read on the forward strand.
CAACACCTATCTGTGCTTTCAATGTGCTGGAGGCTATACCACCGCTCGACTTTCCACCAACCTCAGCTACAGGATCCGGTATGAATTTCACACGAACTTCCATAGCACCTACTTTCTTAACACCAGCCTCTGTTTTAGCATTAATATTTGCCATTACCTTACCGGGCTTAGTAGCTGTAACTATGTAGTGACCTATACCCGCCTGTGGGTCTGGTTTAACATCGGCACCATCAATCTGTACAGATATATCCTGGAGGGAATATCCTGCTGCAGATACGGTAATCGGGTTGGGCACACCAATATAGAACACGTTCATTTTGTCGAGCTGTATAGAGGCACCAGTGGAACCTACCATATAGTCAAACGAAAAATCACGCTCTTCTTTACGTCCACCCAAGTCAATAGAGACACGTCCTTTTACTGTTTTCAAGCCTATACCTGATGCTGTTACTTCATACAAGCCAACACCATCTTTGATTTCCTTGATGGACCCGCCGCCACCTGTAATTTGTATAACAGGGTCAAGGCTTTTGTTGTACGCTGCCAACAGAATCTTAGCTTCTATCTTCTGTCCTTCTAATGCATAGCTGGTAGTTGGAACCGCTATCGCTTCAAAGGCATCGAATTTTATCACTTCCTCACCTGCTTCTGATGCAAGTGTGTTCAGTATCAGCGCTTCACTATTCCTGATGTCATTCTGGAATTTAGACATCAATGTAACTACGGCCATTGTAGGCATGTTGTAGAAGTATGCAGTAGCCCAATCTCCCTGTGGGTTGTTATCGTTCGCCTGCACTTCAGCAATCTTAATTGGCAAGTCCTTAGCTATCTGGGCTTTGCTGTTTGGATTAACCAGGTTCAACAAATCCTCCCTCAATCCCTGCAGTTGGCTCTTCAAGGTGTCACCACCACGACGCTCAACAAGAAGCAGGGTACTTGCATCAATATTGTCCTTCCTTTTTATTTCGCCATCGTCTTCATAACCTCCGGCTTCTTCAACAACACGCTCTTTCCATTCCTCCAATTTGGCTATCATAGCTTCAGCTTTAGACTTCGCTATCTTCGCCCTGTCGTTGTACTTCTTAATACGGTCTCGCTGTACCGGGTCATCCTCTTTTGACTGAAAAGTTTTATAAATTTCATCGTTTTTCGCCTCAATAGACGTGTTAGATGAAGTTATACTCTCATTTATCACTTCAAAAGCGTGCAGGATTTCGGACGATACATTGAGTGCCAGCATAGCGGTCAACACCAGATACATCAGGTTGATCATTAGCTGCCGCGGCTCCTTAGGTAGAGACATCCTGTTATAATTTTTCTAAGGTTATATTAATCTTTTTTCTAAAACTGTATTCTGCTTCAATCATTCACAGATTATCTTCCCTGCATTGCTGCAAGCATATTTCCATATATCTGGTTCAATGTAGTCAGATTCTTAGACAACAGTGCGATCTGATCTTTTGCTGCAACGGCATCCTGTGCACTTGACGCCATTGCGTCTGAGGCATTCACCAGGTTGCTGTAGAACTTATTCATTGCTTTCAGGTGGTTGTTCGCATCCTGCAGTTCAACCTCATATATTTGGTTCAGAGAACCCAGGTTCCTGGACAACACCTGTACTTGCTCGTGGAACTTAGCAGTATCATCAGCAGCATTGTTAAATGACTGCATGGTATTGCTTGCACCTACGAATGTATTCTTCATTTCGCCCAAAGCCTGCGCTGCATCACGTGCACTCTGAGAATATTCGTTAGTTGCAGAAGTCACCTCGGTAATATCTTTTATCTGATCTACCACAGCACCGAACCTTTGGAAGTTGTCACCCAGCTTCCTGATGTTGGCAGGAGTGATCTGTGCATCTTCCATCATTTTATCCAGAGATGCACCGGGAGATATCTTACCGGCAGCTGAGTCGAATTTAGTTCCCTTGCGATAAGCTTCCACGTGAGGATTCTCATCGATATTTGGATAGAACCTTTCCCAATAGTAATCTTTATGAGGAGGCAATATACCCAACATGGCAAATATGAATGCCTCTGTAATCATCCCCACAGTCAGCATCACACCGGCACCAGGCCAGTGTTGTATTTTGAACAGTGCACCCAAAAGTACTACTGATGCGCCAAGGCCAATTATGAAGTTCTTGAAGTATTTACCCTGCTTGGTTTCGAAAAACAGCGCTACTGAAGTCATCTTTATTTATTTTTTCTAAGGGTTGAAAAATATTTATTGTTCTTATATCTATTTAACTGCGCTCAGCCAGTTTTATTATTAATTAAAAGTTAAAGACTAACGTCTGTTGGTTAATGCCGGTTGTATCTGCTGGTAGATACAACGGAAACCTATGTAAGCTTTCGCTGTGTCTGCGAATTCATAATCGCGTGTACCGTTCTGCAGATAGAATGCAACATCCCTCCAGCTACCACCACGAACCACCTTACGGGTCATCCACAGCGGATCATCTTCCTGCAGTTGGTAGTTAATTGTAGGATTAATATCCGCAACTGCCTGGTAGGCTGTACCGAAGTAAGTTGATGATGTCCACTCAGACACGTTACCGGCCATGTTGTACAGGCCGAAGTCGTTAGGCCAGTAGCGGTCAACAGGAACCGTGTACAAACCACCATCTGAAGCGTAGTCGCCGCGCTGAGGCTTGAAGTTTGCCAGATAGCAACCTTTTTTGTTCACTATATAAGGACCGCCCCAGGGATAAGGAGCTTCTGTACGTCCGCCGCGTGCAGCATATTCCCACTGCTCTTCTGATGGCAGCTTAAATTCACCTTCAAAATAAAGCTTGTTCTTCTCACGCTCAGACCTCCACAGGTTAGTCCTCCAGTGACAGAAAGCACTAGCCTGGTACCAATCAACACCTACCACCGGATAAGTATCGAACGCAGGGAACCAGTTGTACTGCAGTGCAATTGGCTCGTTGTATGAATACTGAAGCTGACGAACCCAAACCGTAGTATCAGGATATACCGGCACGTCATATTTTTTAATAAAATCTGTTGCAGGCTGGCCGGAGTTATTCACGTTAGCGCTGTAATCATAAGTTTCGTAGTGGAAAACGAGCTTAGAGTTGTCAAACTCTTTCTTTCCCCAACCCGAAGCCTGAGCGGGTATGTAGAAATTAGCCAACTGATCCTGCAGGTCTGCATCGTTCCAGTTGATTTTCTTTCTCATATCCACCTGCTGGCTACCGTCATCCAGGTCGATGAAATCGCCCAGCTGAACGTGTGCCATGGAGTCGCGCACCCAGTTAGTAAACTGGCGATACTCCGCATTGGCTATCTCAGTAGCATCCATGTAGAAACCTGTAACCTGGGTGGTGCGTATCATCGCATCTTGTTTTCCGCGAACATCTTCATCGCTGGCTCCCATTTTAAATACACCGGTCGGAACATAAACCATACCTAACGGAACCGGCGCTTTATAGTTCAAGACGTTTGGCTCTCCAACCAGCTGGCCACCGTTGCCCGGGGTTCCGCAGCTCGCAGCAAATGCAAGTAACGCTACAGCTGAGATCTTCAGGGAAAGTTGTTTCATACTACGTTTGTTAATTTTTTTTGCGTTTAGGCAAATAAAGTAATTTTTTGGTTAAGAAGCTAATATGAGCCTCAACCGATGCACAATATTTAAAGATTTTTCCAAAAATGCAAGTTTCAAAAAAAAAATTGTTAATAATCGTGATTGGTAAATATGGCGAAAAAACAATTAAGATGCAATAGTTTATAACTTATTTGCCAACATTTGTTTTACACGTCCAATATCCTCGGTAACCAGCCTGCACGCTTCCACATCGCATACATACACTTTAAGCGCGCCCACACTGTGTTTGCCGGTCAACAGCGGCACTCCTACATCACCTTCTTTTGCTGTTATTGCCAGTGTATTGGGCACATACTCCTCGTCCAGCTCCTTCAATACCGCAGCAGCTCCATCCCCGGCAATTACGATAGAAGTGTATCCTGCCGCCAACCTTTGCCCGCCAATAGCCCAGGCTGAAAAAGATGTGGCGTAACGGATTACATTACCCTGAATACTGTTCAACATATACCTTCCCTGTTCTGCACGGGCACTACTTTCCATCAGCATACCAATCCATATAAGATTGGCTGCCATAATACTGTTTGCTGAGGGCGTAGAACCATCATACAGGTCTGTTTTACGTACAGGAATATCGGTTTGCTGCACAGAGCTATAGTAGAAAAAAGTTTTGTCGTCATGCAAAAACTCCCGTTCTGTAATATCAGCGAAGGCAGAGGCTTTTACCACAAGACTATTGTCGCCTGAAGCATGTGCCAGTTGAAGCATGGCAGCGATCAGGTACGCATAGTCGTCAAGCTTCGCATCTATTTTGGCAGCACCGTTTTTCCAGGTATGCATCAGTCTGCCTTCGTGCAAATAACTTTCGAGCATCCAACTCATATGCCGCTCTGCCTGCTCCACGTAAGTGCTACTGCCCAGCAGTTGCCCCGCCTTAGTCAGCGCCAGGTTCATCAGGGCATTCCATGCCAGCAGGCACTTATCATCCGTGGCTGGCCTGACGCGGCTTTCACGGGCTTGTAATAGTCGTTTTTTGACATTGTTTATATGTTGTTCTGCCTTGTCTTCAGTTAAGCTGAACTCTTTCGCCAATTTATCCAGGCTTTCGCTTACATGCAGAATATTCGTGCCTTCCCAGTTGCCTTGTTTTTCTATGCCAAAATATTTTTCAGCAAGCCCGTCTCCGCCTGTCACGGCCAGCCATTCATCCCATGTCCAGGTATAAAACTTGCCTTCCTCACCTTCGCTGTCGGCATCCAGAGCACAATAGAAGCCCCCATCGGGCGAACGCAGCTCTCTGTTCACAAAAGTGATAGTTTCTTCCACTACGGTACGGTACAACTGCTTGCCGGTAACGGCATATCCTGCCGCATACGAAACGATCAACAGGGCATTATCGTACAACATCTTCTCAAAATGCGGCGCCAACCAGTATTTATCAGTGCTATAGCGCGCGAAACCACCACCCAGCTGGTCGTAGATTCCCCCTTCCGCCATTGCGTCCAGGCTACGTATTGCCTGGTCCAACGCCGGCTGATAGCCAGTGTAGTGATAATGCTCCAGCAAGTATAAAATAACTGTAGCCGCCGGAAATTTTGGTGCATTGCCAAAGCCGCCGTATTCCTTATCCGCTGCGGCAAGCATATTATCCGCAACCGTCCGGCAGGTAGATTCGCCCCACTCGTCGGCCCTGCCCATAGCTACTACCGAGAGCTGCTTCAGGTAATTCAACATCTGCTCTGTCTGGCTTTCTATTTCCCCCTGCTGATTGGTCCACACTTCATGCATCCTTTGCAGCACCTGCAGCCACGATGGTCGTCCGTATAAGGGTTGAGGCGGATAATAGGTGCCCCCATAAAAAGGCACCCTATCGGGTGTGACAAACACATTCAGCGGCCAACCACCTTGCTGACTAATAGCCTGTACCGCATCCATGTACAGATGGTCTACATCCGGGTGCTCTTCCCTGTCCACTTTTATGTTGATGAAATGCTCATTCATGTAACCTGCCGTAGCTTCATTTTCGAAGCTCTCACGTTCCATTACATGGCACCAGTGACAGGCAGCATATCCAATGCTCACCAATACCGGTTTATTTTCTCTTTTAGCCCTTTCAAATGCCTCGTCGCCCCACGGGTACCAATCTACCGGGTTATGCGCGTGCTGCAGCAGGTAAGGGCTTTGTTCGCCTATTAACTTGTTAGCCATAGCTGCAATATACCGAAACACGCAGGCGTAAAAAAGCCTTGATCTGCAGAACAAATCAAGGCCTGTATTTTTAAGGCTGTAGCCTGTCTATTTACGCTGATCAAGGAACATTTCCAATGCAGCTATCATTGATGGTGCATTAGGCGCGGGAGCTTTGATATTCAATGTAAGGCCGGCATCTTCAATTGCCTTGGAAGTAGTAGGGCCAAAGGCACCGATCATGGTACCATTTTGCTTATACTCAGGGATATTTTCGAATAAGGTCTGAACGCTGTTGGGGCTGTAAAACAAAATAACATCGTAGCTATTCTTCATTACAGGCGTAATATCGTTGGACAACGTTTTGAACAGCGTGGCTTCCACGAAAGAAGCACCTTCCGCAGCAAGATATTGCGCTATT
>DATCSV010000288.1:0-9950 GCA_036568285.1 Flavipsychrobacter sp.
TTTTTTCGTGTGTCAGAGTTTATATTATAACAACGTTACAACAGCGACCACCATACCGCCCGTTCGGCCGATTTACCCCAGCGTTTCAGGCTGGTGCTGATGGTGGTGTACATTTCCTGTTGCGTCACCTCTTTGCCTTTCTTAGGCGGTTCAAAAGTTTTTTCATCGGGTTTTTCATAGGTCACTTTAGTGGCTATCCAGGTAGTGTGCAGGCGGGGAATGGCCACTTCCAGTATCATGCCGGGTAGCCCGCTGAACATCTCGGGGCCGCCGCTGGCGGGAATGTCTTCAGTATAAAAAGCTACCACATATACGGAGTCGTACATAATACCTACCGCTTTGCGACATTTATACTCGGCTATGGTGCGCACCTCATCCTGTATCTTCCATTTTATTTTGCGCATGGTATCCTTCACCAGGAATTTCTCTTCATACACTTGTTTTTGCGCCGTTACCTTCCCGGCAGCAAAATCAGTATACACAATATTTTCTCCTGCCGGTGTACGGGCAAACCAAAAGTTAACAGGATTTTCCTGTTCCTTACCAGGCCTGTATATAGCATGCTTTGGTGTAAATGAGTAGTTGAAGTGATGCACGTTGTGCTTAGGTATTTGCGAACGCATTTTTTCTATCCAGCGCTTATCATCTTCATCCATCTGGTCGATAGTGCGGTGCAGGTTAGTAGTCCGTTCAAATTCTATATTGCCATTGAAAGTGTGCTGTGCCTGTGCCATCATAGCCATTAGCAGCAACACCGGTATCAATATCAGTCGTTTCATTTTCTTCATTTTTATTTGGTGATAAATTGCGCTGCATTGTTCTCCTGTGCACCTGCAGCCATTTTGGTAAAATTCCACATCAGCGTCACCATGCCATAGCGGCGTATAGTGTTGTAGCTGCTCTCAGTTACCTCGTTGCTGTTGGCATACCTGTTGAAGCCCAGGTTCTGGTTCAGTATGTCGAAGACTGATGCACGCAGTTCCAGTTGGTCGTTCTTCAGGAACTTTTTAGATACGTATGCATTCCAGCGGAAGACATTATTATTCCTGTCGAAGACCACCGTACGCTCCCTGATGTACCAGTTGAAATCAGTGCCTATCTCAAATTTCTTGGGTAGTACAAACGATACATCTAAGCTGTTATCTATTGTCCAGTAGCTGGTTGCCAGTGTGCTGATGGTAGCTTTGTTATCATTGTAGGCGAAATCAGTATTCCATTCTATTTCTATTTTTTCATCTTTGTCTTCATACCCGGCGTTTACCCCTACAGAATACCTGTTGAAATCACTGGTGTTTTTCACGCCATTTACAAAGTTGTTGGTACGGTTGATACTGGTGTTGAAGTTACCGCCTACACGTGCATTCCATTTGATAATACGCTTGCCTATACCACCGCCTGCCCAGCCGCTGTAGTTGCCGTCTGTGTTCACGAATTGGTATATCCTTCTGCCCACCGTGTCTATAAATTCAGAGCGGGTTATCGCATTGTCTATCAATGAAAAATTGCTGTACAGGTATATCCAGCGGCCGCTTAATACTTTGTAATCATGCAGGTTCAGGCTGAAAGTATTACGGAACTCCTGTGTAAGGTTCGCATTGCCTATGGGCTGGTAATATGGATTGGTATTATCGCGTAGTGGCTGTATCTGTTGTATGGTTGGTTGCCGCGTGCTTCCATAATAATTGAAACGCAGGTTCGTTTGCTTACTGATCTGGTAGCGCAGCATCGCTTTGGGAAACAGGTTGACTACATCGTAAGAAAAAACCGTATCGGCCCGTAAGTCCCTTTGTGTAAAGTCTGTCTGTGCGGCCGATACACCCGCTGAAAAATCTACCTTCTTATAATCCCAGCTAAGTGTAGTACCGCCTGTATGGGTAACAATATTGTACGCATAGCTGTTGCTTAAAGTATCATCCCGTACATCGTATGCATCGGCGTTGGGGCTGCTTTTATTAAAAGTCGTCCGTTCAGATGTACTGTTGTTGACGCCCAACCTGTATTCCAGCGATACCGCCATCACCTTGGTAATAGGCTCGGTATATACTGCAGAGCCATTTAGTAATAAAGCCTGTCGGTCGTTGTCTTTTTTCTGGTCTATATAGTCCGTTCCGTTTTGGCTGGAATTGCTGACGGAATTAAGGAAGCCTGTACTTGTAGATTCTTCATAGTTCTCAGTAAGCGACATCATCAGTGTCCTGCGGTCCTTTTTAAACTTCTTTTTCCATGTAAGTGAACTGTTCAGCCTTTGGGTAGTGGCATCGTTCGTGGTAAGCCGCTGGTTGTTCAATAGCGTATCTCCATCGGCATTCATATTGTATTGATTGAAGGCAGAGCGGTTTTGAGAGTTCTGATGGTTGCCGGTTACAGTCAGCCTTAGCGTGGACAGCGAGTCCGTTTTCCATTCATACAGCCCGTCTACACGATGTCTCTGGCCTGTTTTAAATTCGTCTTGCCGTTGGTCGGTAAATAGTTGTGCGTCTTGGGTCAGTACTTGTGAGAAAGTGTTGTTCAACGCTTCTATATTTTGTTTGGCATAGCGATAGTTGCCGGCCAGGTGGTGTTTGTCTTCATTCCATTTATCTGAAAAGTGCAGGCCACCGGTCCAGGCTTTGGGGTAGCCGCGGCCATTGTACTGACCACTCCAGCTGTCAAATTCATCGCCATCATTGGTGGTGTACATCACACCATCTTCGTACACAGTGTTATTGCTGTTCCCGCCAAATTTATCCCTGTCTTCCCAGCCCAGGCCTATCTTGCCTGTATTGGCCATGATACCAAAAGCAGATAGTTTTTTCTTCCCTTTGAAATAGTTGACCATCGCCTGGTTCTCGAAGTAGTTCTGGTCGTCGCCCGCACCGCCCCCGGCCACTACTTTACCGAAGTAACCTTTCTTCATGTTATCCTTCAGTTGCAGGTTCACCGTGCGGGTAGACTCTCCGTCATCTATACCGGTAAACTCAGCCTGCTCACTTTTCTTATCAAACACCTGCACCTTATCTACGGCCTTTGCCTGCAGGCTCTTAGACACTACTGCGGGATCGTCTGTGAAAAACTCTTCGCCGTCTACCAGTAGTTTCTCTACCTTCTGGCCGTGCGCCTGTATGTTACCGTCTTTGTCCACCTGCAGGCCGGGTAGTTTTTTCAGCAGTTCTTCCACCGTTGCGTTGTCACGTACCGCAAAGCTGTCGGCGACATATTCGATAGTATCCCCTTTTACTTTAATGGCAGCAAACTGGTCGGTAAACACAAATTCCTTCAGCAGGTGTGTACGGGTCACCATGGGTATTTCGCCCAGGTCGGTAGTGGTCTTGTCTTCTTTTACGTCAACCTTGTCTACATAATCGGCAAAGCCCGGGAAAACGCTCATTAGTACGTACTTGCCGGGTTGCGATACGGTTAGCGTAAATGAGCCATCCTCTTTTGTACGGGTGAATGTTTCCAACGTGGAATCTGAAGCTTGTATCAGGGTGATACTTGCGTTGTGCAGGTTATTCATATTGAGCGTATCCTTCACTACGCCTTTGATGGTGTAGGGTTGGGCATATGCTACAGCGGATGATAGCAGCAACAGGTTAGCGATGAGTAAGTAGCGTAGGTGCATTATTCATATTTAGGATGCGTTGACAATAGCATGACAAATATGGAATTATTTTATCAGCAACCGCTAAAATGAAATGTTAAAAAAGCTAAAATGTAGGTGGTAGAAAAAGGGGGATTTACATAATTAGTTTTTTGACAACTGGTTTCTTTTCACCTCCGGCCGGTTCCTGTTCACCGGTATACCCAGCGATTCGTAAATATAATCCTGCGTTACAGTGCGGGTCGATTGCGAGTTTATTTTCTTGTTCTCCGCACTCGGGTTTATCCTGTTCGACAGGAATACGAACACTACTCCGTTCTCAGGATCGGCCCAGGCACAGGTGCCGGTAAAGCCCTGGTGCCCGAAGGCATAACCACTGGTGCGTTCGCCGGCAGGGCCCGCGTCATTTACTTCTGCCTCCGGCTTGTCAAAACCTAAACCACGGCGGCTGATGCGTGAATTGTAAGCTGTAAAGTAACCGATGGTTGGCTCTTTAAAGAAACGTTTGCCATTGTACGTGCCGCCCTGCAGCAGCATCTGGAACACTGCCGCTACATCCCATGCGTTGGAGAATAGCCCTGCGTGTCCTGCCACACCACCCATCATAGACGCACCCTGGTCGTGTACATAGCCGTGTACCGTTTGCATACGGAAGTACATATCATTTTCCGTTGGGACAATCTTGTTCCGCGGGAATTTAGTCAGCGGATTGAAGGTGATGTTCTTCAGGCCCATGGGCTGGTAAAACTGTTCGTTGACGTACATATCCAGTGTCTTGCCCGTCAGTTTTTCTACCACCGCAGCCAGGAAGTAAAAGTCAAGATCGCTGTACACATACCTGCCACGGTTCTCCAGCGGAGTGGTAACTATCGTTTTCCATACACTGTCTTTGTAGTCGCTGCGCATGTACATATTCTGCGCCACGGGTATAGTGTAGCCCGGCGCCTGTTGTTTGCTGTATATCATGGCAGAAGGCTTGCCAAAGCTGTCGTATGTGTCGCGGTAGAAGGGTATCCAGCTCTTCAGCCCTGCCTGGTGCAGCAGCAGGTCGCGTATGCGCAGGTTTTCTTTATCGGTACCTTTTACTATCGGTAGGTAATGACCCAGTGTTTTGTCCAGGTCCAGTTTTTTCTCTTCGTACAGGCGCATTACCGCCAGTGTAGTGGCCAATACTTTAGTAAGCGATGCCACATCATATATAGACGATGTATCTACCTTCACAGTTTTATACGCATCGTAATAACCGAAGGCGCGGCTGTAAAATACTCTCCCGTTCTTGGCAGCTACCACCTGGCAACCCGGGAACACACCATCTATCACACTACGCTCCAGAAAGATGTTCAGTTTATCAAGCGCGTCGCGGTTCACCACGCCGGCATCTTCTATAAAGAACTCTTTCACCAGTTTGTTTACCACCGGGTCTTTTACAGGCTTGGGTTTGTCTGCCAGCAGTTTCGGTGGTGTTTCCATGATCATGCCGGGGCAGGGTGTTACGGGCAGCTTGCCTTTGGCGGGCATGATACCCATCAATACACTCGCCATTACCTGCTCCGACTGTTCATTGTCTTCATACCCAACAAATACTGTTTTGAAGTTGCAGAAATTTTGCAACAGGTAGGGGTTACCCATCAGTGCCAGTATTACATTGGGTTTGTTCTGCACCTGTTTCAGGAATGACATCTGTTGTGCATTCAGCCCGTAGTCTCCTCCCGAAGGATAAAAGCCCATATTGTGTACCGCCACTATACAGGTCGCGCCGCTATTCACCAGGCTCATGGCTTTGGCAGTGCTGCTGCTACCTTTGGGCAGCCACTCAGCTTTGATGCCGGGCAGTTCATTTTGCAATTCTTTCAGCAGTGTGGTTTCGGTATTGGCGTTTACGCCTATGTAGGTAAAGTTGCCCTGTTTGCGTACCAGGTTATTCACTAATTTATTCCTGTCGCGCACAAAGGTCGCCGATGCTTCCGCCATCTGGAACAGTACCTGCTGCGTACTGCTGTTCAGGTCTTCCGTTGCGTTTTGTGCAATTACATCTTTACGGTTGGCCAGCCCTGCGTCAAACTTGGCGGCCAGTATTTTCTTTACGCGCAGTTCCAGTTCCCTGTACGGTACCCGATCTTCGTCAATAGCTGTTTTTATTTTGTTGATGGCCGTAGGCACGTCCTGCGAAAACAGCAGCACGTCGTTACCCGCCAGGAATGCCCTCAGGTCCACATCGCCCGGCTCAAAGTATTTGGCCACGCCCTGCATATTCAGCGCATCGGTAAACACCAGACCCTGGAAACCCATTTTGGTTTTCAGATAGTTGTTGATGGTATTGTTGGATAGCGTAGTGGGTATATGCGGCTCCTTTTCCAGTGCCGGAATATCCAGGTGTGCTACCATAATGCTCTGCACACCGGCATCTATCATACGGCGGAAGGGGTATAGTTCCAGCGCTTCCAGTTGTTGTATTGTTTTGTTGATGGTGGGCAGGTCTTTGTGCGAATCAGTTTCCGTATCACCATGGCCGGGAAAGTGTTTGGCACAGGCCATCACACCATTGTCCTGCAGGCCGCGCATATAGGCTATGCCCAGTTTGGCCACCATCTCTTTGTCTTCGCCAAAGGAGCGGGCGTTGATTATAGGGTTCTTCGGGTTATTGTTCACATCCACCACCGGGGCGAAGTCTATATGCACACCCAGGCGTTTGCATTGTGCCGCCACCGCCTCGCCCAGCCTGTAGGCCAGTGTTGTATCCATCGTGGCGCCCACCATCATGGCGCGGGGCAGGTCTTTCACACCTGTCAGACGCATGCCCAACCCCCACTCCGCATCCATGCCTATCAGCAGGGGCACTTTCGACAGCTTCTGGAAAGTATTGTTCTGTGTAGCCTGTGCTTCGGGCGTGCCCTGCATGAATATCAGGCCACCCACCTGGCCGGCCCGCACCAGTTCCACTATCTTGTCTTCATTATAATCTTTACCGCCCGAGTAGGCCGCCACCATAAACAACTGGCCGATGCGCTCCGCATCGTTTAGGCTATTATATACGCTATCTACCCAGCGCTTGCGGGCGGTATTGTTGCTTTGCGCCTGTGCGTTGGCCACGGTACAACTCAGCAGGATAACAATTATTGCCATCCATCTTAATGAAGCAGTCATACCAACAAAGATAACTGATTGTTTTGCAAGGCGTAAAATCAACGGGACGTTAAAAAAACGAAGCCCAGTACTGGAAAGTACCGGGGCTTCTTGCACTGCTTATCAACTGTAACCTAAACTATTGTATATCTATCTTTTTGCTGGCCACCACCTGCTTGCCCGACTTGGGCAGCGCCAGTTTCAGCACACCGTCTTTGTATTCGGCGGTGATGGCGTCGTCCTGCACATCTTCGGGCAGGGTGAAGGAATGACTGAAAGATGAGAAATTGTATTCCTTACGTGTGTATTCTTTGTCTTCTTCCGATGTTTCTTTCTTAGCCTCGGCGCTGATGCTCAGGATATTGTCCTTCACATCTATGCGGATGTCTTCTTTGCTGAAGCCCGGCACTACCATGTCCACCATATATTGTTTATCTGTCTCCGATATATTGATAGCCGGAGATGCTGTGTCCCAGAATTTGTCCATGTACCTGTTGACGAATGAATCGTCAAAGAAATTTTTCCAAAGTCCCCTGGAGGGGAAAACGCTTTTTGCAAGTGATTGATTAGCCATAATTGTCTCTTTTTAAATAATTATGATTGGTATGTTTTCAGAGACAAATATCCGGCTATATACCCGGGGCAATGATGACGCGCATCACTGGCGGGTGTGACTTATATCAGTTTTGACGGAAATCTATATAATGCCCATACCCAGCAATACGGCTATAGCCAGCAGCATCACGGCTACTATTATGTGCAGGGTTTCGATGGTTATTTTCTTTACCAGCCTGTTGCCTATGTACGCACCGGCAAATGCGCTAAGCGTGGCAGCTATCAACAACGGATAACTCAGCTCGCGGCCCATGCTTTTGAATATACCCGCATACACGGTTAGCCGCGACATATCTATCAGCACGGCTATGAGCACGCCCGTGGCTATGTAGGCTTCTTTGCTCAGCCCCGCCTTCAGCAGGAACATACTGCGCAACGCACCCTGGTGTCCCGATAGTCCGCCGAAGAAACCGCTGATGATACCGCCCAGCGGCAGGTACCTTCTATGAAAAGATATTTTGGAGAAACGGGGCATCAGCTCCAGTACCGAGAAGATAATCATCAGCGCGGCTATCAGCAGCTTTACGGGCATAATGCGGAATGTCTTGCCGCTCAGCATATACTCGTGCAGGGCAGGCATATCAGCAAACAGCACCAGCAGCTTAGCACCTGCGAAAGCGGCTACCAATGCCGGCAGGCCAAACAGCAACACCACCTTTACATCGGCATAGCGGCCCAACAATACTATCTTAAACAGGTTGTTGAGGAAATGGACAATAGCGGTGAGGGCAATGGCAATCTCTATAGGAAAGAACAATGCGAATACCGGCACCAGTATAGTGCCCAGCCCGAAGCCCGAAAACAACGTAAGCCCCGAACCTATCAGCGCCGCCAGGCAAATGATGAAGTAGTCCATTGATATTATTGTGGAATGAAATTAGGGAAATAAGGTGTGCTTCTTGTTAATCTAATGTACAAACATACATAGGCGGTACGAAATCCGCTAAATATTAGTTAGTAGATGTCCTAATATATCTTGCGGAATGAATGTATGCATTGTTAATTGATATACGACAAGAATAAATATCCCTAGCTATAGTATTGTCGATTGAATCAAGAGGGCTTTTAGCCCTTGAGTAAAAATCTGACGAAAACGAACCTTCGAAAACGTTACTACCACCTAAAAACTTAATATGTTTATACGCCTTATTCCATGCATTCTTAACAATTAGGTTTTTATTAAGGTATGGATTGCTCATTTGTTCAAGCAGGACATTTTCAATTTCCTTGATAAATCCTCCTTCCAAATCCGATGCATATTCACGTCTGTTTTTTTCATCCGTACTAATATCTACTTCTTTATTCCATAAATCTAATATGCTACCAAGGGTCTGAACAGCTGCAATAAATTTATTCCTATTACCTATAGATTCATTAGTTATTTGCTCGGCTGAAACTAATTGGGCAACTCTATTTAACTCTAATTGTTCTCGCAATAGAGTATTTGTTATCACCAATGCTTCTAAAGTCGAATTTGTATTTCGCAACAAGCTGTCAAATCCATGAATTATTTGTTCACTTTTTGATAGTCTTTCATTCTGAGACAATGAAACTATACCAAGAATTACTGCAGCAATACCTGCAAATAGAGGAATCCATATCTTTATTAATGCAAAAATCCAAGTATCCCTCTGCGTATTCGTAGCGATGGAGCCAAGTAGTCGGTTCGAATTTTCTGTGTACTCGTGAAATTTCTGTTTATACTGTCGTTCTTTCATGTGAATCTCAGTCACAATATAATAAAAGTTTGAATTTAAATTGACTCAGCCCCCACCTACGTCTCCACGGCAACAAGCCTCCCTTTACTGGTTTAAGTTTGCAACTTAAATGCTTGATGAAAGGAAGACTTTGTCCGGCAAAAGCGCTGCCGGGCTGAGAAGTATTTTGCTGTTACATCAGTGTTTCCGCTGCAATGGAGGAAGTATTCACTCACTGCTTATGTTGCGGAGTTCCGTAATAACGATATTCCCCTCTGTAAATAGATCTATCCACGGGGATGAGTTGTTTTCAATATTGTTTATTTCCTCTTTGCCTAAAAAAACACCGTCATTAGTTAATAGATAAAAATACAGTTCGTTTTTCGCAGGCAAATTAGTTGTAGTCGTTGTCTTATCTGCATTCGCAAGAAAGGACTGTGCTTTTTCGACATATTGCCTGGCTGCGGCATTCACATTTGCATGTTGGCCTCCGCCGATAATTCCACCTCCCGAGTTTAGGTATAAACTTGCGTCGCCTGTTTTATAAGAAACCAATGTTACAATCCCGTCACCAATTTCCCAGTCCATAATTACCCCATAAACAACTGTCTTATCAAGCGGCATTACAATACCAAGCTCTTCTGCGGTAATCGAAAATGCCATACTTCTTAAGTCCTGAAATTTATTCATTTCAGTTGTATGAGTCTGTGTTTTTACTGTATCTCCTTGTGCGCCTTTGGCATCCGGTGAATTTTTACTTGCGGATCTGGCGATGTATACAATTAAAACTATTACAACAATGATTGCCAGACTTATATAGGCTGTTTTCATACACGATAATTATTTCCCGGAATGCTAATTGATAAGGCAATATAAGTATTTCTGTCGTTGGCGCAAGAATGCCGCACGGCTTTTTGTAGATCGTTCTTGTGCCG
>DATCSV010000289.1:0-3329 GCA_036568285.1 Flavipsychrobacter sp.
CAGTGCTTCGTGGTCGTAACAAATACTGCGACGGCCTTTAGGGCTCTCGGCTGCACAATCGTAAAATATGTATTCGCCTGTCTTTTTATCATAGCCTACTACATCAGGCTCGCCATTAGTTATTTCCATTTCGTTGAGCGACCAGAGTTTGGCAGGATGAGCTTCCAGCTTCGCCTGCACTTTGTCCCAATCTATTCCCTTGTGGCGGGCTTTGTTCTTCTCAAAACGGGCTTTTAAAATCTGTAGCAGCTCTTTTGCCTGTGCGGGTGATAATGTCTTTTTATTTGCCATAGCGTGTCTTATTGATTTATAAAATTAATCTTTCTATCCGCAGGCCTGAAATACCAAGATATAACTGTCAGCACTAAAAGTAATACCGGGCCAAATAACTCGCCTGCGGGACTGCCTGCTGCGATATGTGAAAGTACTGCACCGGAAGCAATGAAGAAAAAGCCTGCATAGGCCCACTCTTTCAATAATGGGAAACGCGGCATAAGAATAGCCACCACCCCGGCCATTTTCCAGGCACCTATAATAGTCAGGAAATATGCAGGGTAGCCCATGTCCAGCATATACTGTACTTCCTCTTTCATGTTGAGTAACTGCACTATGCCTGTTGACAGCATACCCAGCGATAGCCAGATAGTAGCTATCCAATAGATTATTTTATTTCTTTTAGTCATAGTGTGTTATTTTAATTTACTTACCACCTCCTGTAACATATTGTGCGCCATATTGATGCCCTGTGCAAATGGTAGTTGGAGCATCTGGTCTCTCATAGCTAACGACTTGTACACAATCTTTATAGTGAGTTTGCTTGTTTCATCAGAAAGCTCTTCAAATTCGAGGAACTCAAGCTGCGCATCGAAAGGGGTGTTCTCCATCTCGAATGTGCGGATGATGCTCTTACCCGGTGTGAACTCGTGGATAGCTCCACTGAATATATGTTTGTTGCCCTTAGGGTCGGTTGTTTCAAATATGTACCCACCGTGCTTTTTATTATCCAGTTTCACCACTTTGGTGCTCATCCATTGCTCTACTATCTCAGGTTCGGCATAGGCGCGAAAAAGTAATTCTACCGGTAAGTCGAACACTCTTGTAATAGTCAGTTCCTGTTTGCCTTCCTCTGCGGCGATTTTAGTTTTTAGTTCCATTTTATTTTTTGGGTTTGTATGCCTTCATTATTGTTTCCAGTTTATTGAACCTGTCATCCCACATCTGGCGGAAGGGTTCTATAAAGTCCGCTATTTCCTTCATCTTATACGGATTGAGGTGATAATATATCTCCCTGCCGTGTTGCTCCTGCTGCAACAGTTCGCATTCAGCAAGTATCTGCAGGTGCTTTGATACTGTCGGCCTCGCCGTATCAAAATTGGCAGCTATAGCTCCGGCCGTCATCGACTGTGTAGCTACCAGCACCAGTATAGCCCTGCGTGTGGGGTCTGCTATTGCCTGGAACACATCTCTTCTTAAATTCATCGTGTAGTTATTTGACTACAAATATACGTGTAGCCATTTAACTACACAAGTATTTTCAAAAAATAATTTTGACATTGTCATTTAAATACATAGATTTGTGATGCATAGACATGCACAGTATGAATAAGACAGAATTACTAAAAGGGACATTGAGCACTATTATCCTGCGGATGTTATCGGAACATCCCCAGTTATATGGCTACGAGCTGACACAGCTTGTCAAGGAACGGTCGGGCGATAAGATCCTGATAAAGGAAGGTTCGCTCTACCCCGCCCTGCACAAGTTGGAAGCCGACGGGCTGGTGACATCGGAAGAAGTATATATAGGTAAGCGGGTACGCCGATATTATAAACTGACAGAACCCGGCAAAAAAGCAACGTTGCTGTCTATTGAAGAACTGCGCGGCTTCCTGAAAACTATTGAAGAACTAATCCTACCATTTCCGGGCAACTATGTACCAGCTAAGTGAGCAACATATAGACACTGTGTACGAGCGGCTAGAACGCGACGGCCTTAAAAGCAAGCGGCTGTCACAAGACCTGCTGGACCACTACTGCTGTTATATAGAAAGCAGGATGGAAGAAGGTGTGGACTTTGAGCAGGCATACCAGGATGCGACATCGGCCATATCGCCCAACGGCACTAAAGAAATTGAATTCGAGCTATTTTTTATTATGAACTTCAACAAACAGATTTCTATGAAAAGGTTAATCTTCCTCAGCGGTTTTATTTCCGCCTTTCTCATTTCAACAGGTATTATGTTCAAAACATTACATTGGCCCGGCGCTAATGTGCTGATGGTGACAGGATTTGCAGCTATGCTGCTTACCGCCATCACTACTACCATGCATCTGATAAAATATATACGCAATAAGCCGGGAACATTCTGGCTGAGGAGCAGCGCGGGTGTAGTTGCCCTGTTCCTGATTTCAGCAGGGTTTATTTTCAAAACATTTCATATGCCCGGCGCTAATGTGATGTATACGTTGGGCACTGTCATTCTGAACCTGGTGTTCCTGCCTATGTTTTTCTATCATGTTTATAAAGGCGGTTTCGCAAAACTTCGTACAGATGAAACTGTATCTTAGCGGTTGTAAAACACCGTTATGAAAGCTGCCATTACAACCATACTGCTTGTACTCGTATCCCCGGGTATCCGGGCGCAAAGCGCAGAAGAATACCTGGAGAGCATCAGGAACAATAGCGCAGCCCTGACAGCATTCTTTTCGGCTATGCCCAAGGGTGGCGACCTACACCACCATTACAGCGGGTCGATATATACCGAAACATATGTGAACAGGGTCATGGCAAATGATTACTTCATCAACAGGCATACCTGTATTGTATTAAAAGATACCGCAGGTGCCGGCGGCGGTTATGTACGGTGCTCTGCACTGGGCGATTCCCTACCCTGGTACCGGGAGCGGTTGATGCAAAAGTGGTCGGTAAAAGACTACAACGGTGTCAGCTATCCATCAGACAAACAGTTTTTTGAAACCTTCGACTATTTCCGTGTAACGAGTAATGACAGCCTGAAACAAGGACTACTGGAGCTGAAAAGCCGTGCCATCAAGGAAAATGTGAGTTATATCGAAACCATGTTTAAGGGTATCCCATGCGATATCAGCATGGATAAGATGAACGGGTACAGTATTCAACTGCAGGATGCACAAACAGCACGCGATGAAGCTACAACCCAAAAACTGCTACTGGAAATATATACATGGTTGCAAACCCGGGATGTAAAAAAGTATGCAGACAATTTCAACAACAAGCTTGCATCACTGCATAAAGAGGGAGGAATAGATGATGAACGCTTTACCATGCGCTACCAGAACTACGTGGTGCG
>DATCSV010000290.1:0-3570 GCA_036568285.1 Flavipsychrobacter sp.
TGTGTTCTGAGAACTTCAGCTTTGCCTACACCGGTCTCCCCTTCCAGCAACGACTGCAGGCATGCAGCAGTATCGTTGCCAATAGCTGTAATAATGCCTGTATGTACTACGTATGCTTTACTCATCAATTACTTGTTATAGAGTTCCTGCAGCTTGTCTTTTGTAAAGTCCATTGCGTCTTCCTGCTTTGTTATCCAGAAGAGACAGATGTCTTTGTGTTTATCGTATGCATCTACCCAACCACAAAGGCATGCTTCCATACCACGGTTAGTCAGCAGGTCATCCACCCAAAAATGCAATTCTTCACCATTGAATTTTTCATCAACCAGGCAAAGCTGTTCTCCTTTAAACTCATGCCGGATACTTATTTCACCCAACATAATATTGGGTAGCGTGTACACAAACAATGCCGGGCTGGCAATATTCTGCATCCCGTCCAGGTATTTCTTATCAACATCTATACAGCCATGCGATGTCATTAATACAACAGCTATCTTATTTTTGTCTACACCTGCATACACCGTCTTCTCCCCTTCTGTCAGTAAAGCTTCTGCGCCCAGCCAGGCCCATTTACACAGCAAGTCCATTTTAAAGAACTTCATGTAATTGTATTGCAGCCCGCGAAAAACATCCTGGGGCTCAATAACCCCGGCGCTGTCCGGCAATACCTGCACTCCATCTTTCGCAAGGGAATGACCGGTAATGCGCAAACTATGTTGTATATACAAATTTGAACTCAATGACTAAAGTTTAGCTTCATCCTGCATGTTCTCTAAAAACCTGGCCAGCGTAGGCAGATTCTTCTCTCTTTTGCTCACAAAAGGATTGGTCTCGTCCCACACATAGCCTGCCAGCACCGAACATATTTGCCCGATGATCTCCGGCTTCTTCGTTTCACTGAAAAATATTTTATATAAAGTACCGTCGTACCAGCGGTTTACATATGTGCGGAATACATCGATACCCTGCATCATAGGCTGCATATACTCACCCTCCCAATCTACCTTTTCACCATTAAGATGCTTAATAACCAGGTTAGCCGCCAATTGTGCCGAAACTGATGCCAGGGTAACGCCCGATGAAAATATAGGATCCAGGAACTCTGTTACATTGCCGGTAAGTACAAAACCATCGCCGTAGAATGTTTCTGTGGTAGCGCTCCAGCTCTGTAACGTACGCGGCTCCCATGCCATCTCCGACTCGCCAAAGCGGTATGCAAGGTCTGGTTGTGCATTCAGCAATGCACGGAACTGCTCCTCAGGTGTACCCGGAAACTGCTCAAAAAATTCCGGATTACCCACATATCCTACAGAAGTAAGCCCATTGGAGAAAGGTATTACCCATATCCAGGTAACCGGGTCGTACACAATGGCCGTAATACGATTAGGTTCAAATACGGTATCGCGCTTAGGATCTGTCATATGACAGAATACAGCCTTACGGGGGTATTGCTGAGAATCTTTTTCCAGCCCGAACAGGCGGGGTATAACCCTGCCATAGCCACTACCATCTACTATAAATTTTGCTTTGATAGTTTGTGTTTCACCATCAGCAGTTTTGATGGTTGTAATTGAGTAGCCGTCAAAAAACTCTATACCTGTTACTTCTGTCTGGTAATGGACCGGGATACCCATTTTTACACATTCATCTGCCAGGGTAGTATCAAAGTCTGCACGCGGCACCTGCCATGTCCATCCCCATCCTTGTGTATGTTGCTGCGAAAAGGTAAAGTCGCATACTTTATCGTCCATCACAAACTTCGCACCATCCTTCTGCTGGAAGCCCTTGGCTTTTACCGCATCCAGGAATTTCGCTTCTTCCAGGGCTTCCATGCACCGGGGCAACAGGCTCTCGCCAATTACGAAACGAGGGAACTGCATTTTTTCAACTATCTCTACCGATAGCCCGGCCTGCTTAATGATAGAAGCTGCAATGGTGCCGGAAGGCCCTGCACCTATCACCAGCACGTCGATTTCTTTAGGGGTATTCATAATCGTGGTTATTGTTAAACGGCTTATTTCTTTTTCAGTTCCAGTATGGTGTGTACCTGTCCTATATTATCCCTCTGCTCCACCACTTCAAATCCGGCTTTGTCTACCAGTTGCAAAAACACTTTGCTATCGTACATCTGGCTGTTGCCATTGGCCATAGTGGTAAAATACAATGACGTCATTTGCAGGCTGAAGGCAGATGCTTCAAACTTTTGCCTGTCCCAGAAGAGCTCGTTGATGAACACCCTGCCATTTTCGCTCAGTGCCCTGTAGCATTTCTCCAATATGAACACCACTTCATCATCCGCAAAACAATCCAGGAACTGGCTCATCCAGATGATGTCATAACCCTCGGGTAATTCTGAATTTTTATCCAGTACATTGCGCTCATGAAATTGAGCACGTTGCTCAAAACCAGCCTCCCTGATGTTTTGTTCAGCTACTTTTAGCTGTATGCCCAGGTCTACCAAGCCCAGCTCTACCTCTTTATTATAATTGAGGCAATGCAAAGAAAACTTCCCTGTATTGGCACCTATATCCATAATTTTTTTAGGATTATGCTCAAATATCATAGGCATAGCCTCAGGAAATGTATGGTCGCTGTAATAATGGTCGAAGTTGAACCAACTGGTTTTAGCAGGCTCAGGCAGTACCGACAATCCCTGGTAAATTGTGGGCCAATCGCCCAGGTACTTCAAACCCTCCGGCTTGCCATTCTCTATTGATTTTTCCAGTTCCTTGGCTCCCTCGTAGCACACATCGCGCATGAAATCGGTATTCACCCTTGTCATGGCGTCGTTCAGGAAAAAATGTCCTGTTTTTGACAAGTAATATCTATCCTCTTTCTTTAGCGCCAGGCCAATGCCCAGTGCAGCCTCCAGCAATATACGCACCCCGTAGTGCGACATATTTACTTTCGCCACCACGTCTTCCAGTGCTATTCCCTCCAGTCTCGACTTTTCAACCGCATGCAATATGCCGCTGTCTCTTAGTATAACGGAGGCGTTGAATATATATGGTGCAAATGCTATAAACTGAGCTTGTGATATAGCGTCTAACGCCGATTTTTTTTCCTGCTCAAACATACCCGCCTTAGAGGCTATCTTTTCTGCCATAATTTCTTAATAATCGCCCAAAAATAGCAAACAATAACGGGAATAGGTATTTATCATCGACGGCTTAATATTCCATATAAACAACATGTATACAAACCCTTCAAAGACGGTACACACAATAAAAAAACCGCCCTTAAGAATAAAGGCGGTTTATATGTCTGAATATGCGTCTCCTAATTTTTTATGCGCTGTGTTATGGCCGCTTTCTTTCTGCTCAGCCAGTCTTTCAGGCGGAAGCTTAGCAACATCATCACCGGCACCAGTATCAGTGTCAGGAAGGTAGCGAAGCTCAGTCCGTATATCATCGTCCAGGCCAATGGCCCCCAGAAGGCTACGTTATCACCGCCGAAGAATATATGCGGGTTCAGGTGCGTGAGCAAACCTTCAAAGTCGATGTTTAAACCTACACCCAAAGGTATCAGGCCCAGGATGGCTGCGGCAGCTGTCAGTACCACCGGCGTCAT
>DATCSV010000291.1:0-3462 GCA_036568285.1 Flavipsychrobacter sp.
CTGGTGTTTGAAGGATATATAAACGTAGAATAGCTACAGGATAGACTTATCATCCCTGGCCGCCTGTACCTTCATGCTGATGAGTTGCATCATTATCGCAGCCCGTTTCTTGGCCTCGTCGGCCTTTTCGCCGGCAAACAGGCTGTCTGTTGTAGCTTCCCATAGTAGCAACCAGCGCTGGTAATGCGCTTCGTTCAGCGACACCTGCCTGTCTACATCCACATGCTTCCTTACAGGATTGCCGGAATACCCCTGGTTGCCCAGCAATACCATTTCCCAGAAGTGGTACATAACCGGCAGGTGATGCGACCAATCCTCGCCTATTATTTTATGAAATATGTGCCCGATTACATCATCTTTTTTTACCTCGTCATAAAACGTATTCACTAATAGTTCTATATCATTACTATCACCAATATCCCGCTTATTGTCCTTCATCCTGCAAATTTAAGGCTAATACGGGGGTCAACACATGAGTTTTATCATTCATAAACTCACATCAAAAATTCCGTTCGTTGAATGAAAACGCACTTTCGTTGAATGAAAACGTACTTTCGTATGATGTGACAAATAGTTTGGCACTATTTATGTTACTTTGTACTCGGTTGATAACCAGAGGTTATTAATAGTTTGTCAGCCCTTATGCGCCCTTGTTTTTGTAATTGTACCCATTTACTTTAAACAATCTTTTGTCCAAAAGAATGTTTTGTATGCTGAAAAATCGCGTGAGCCAAAAGGGCGCCTGATCTTTCAGCTTTTTTTATGCCCCGGCGGGTCGTTGGCTACTCCCCTATATCCTCATTCCACAACTCCGGCTTGGTACGGATAAACTCCCGCATTAATTCTTTGCAATCCTCGTTGTCCAACACCGCTACGTCCACTCCCCTATCCTTGAGCAATTGTTCTTCTCCCATAAAGGTTACGTTTTCGCCTATCACTACTTTAGGTATGCCATATAGCAATATCGCGCCTGTGCACATAGAGCATGGGGATAGTGTAGTGTATAACACACATTCTCGGTACACTTTTGCCGGCAGGCGGCCTGCATTTTCCAGCGCGTCCATTTCGCCGTGCAGGGTGGCACTTCCTTGTTGCACCCTCTTATTGTGCCCGCGCCCCAATATTTGCCCGTTATGCACCAATACCGAGCCTATAGGTATGCCCCCTTCCGCATAACCTTTACGGGCTTCTTCCAATGCTGCTTCAAAAAAGATATCCGTCATGGTTTCAGTTTTTCGTTGTTTTTATGACGGTCCGCGTCCCGTTTAGTCTTTTTGTCTATGTTCTTTTGTAGTGCGGTGGTTAGGTCCACGCCCGTCTGGTTGGCCAGGCACAGCAGCACCCACAACACATCCGCCATTTCATCTGCCAGTTCTTTGCCTCTGTCGCTTTCTTTAAACGACTGGTCGCCATACACCCGCACCATTAGCCGGGCCAGCTCTCCCGTTTCTTCCATTAGTATTCCCAGGTTGGTCAGCTCGCTGTAATAGCGTACCCCAACCGTTTTTATCCACTCATCCACTTGTAGCTGTGCCTCCTGTATAGTCATAAAAATTGTAATTAGTAGCCAGTAGTTAGTAAAAGTCGCAACTGGAGAGGTAAAATTCAAATATTCAACCGTTAAGTATATTTTTAACGTTTGTCTTAGAGCTAATTCGTTACTTTACAAATTCGAAAAATCAGGACAGCTTATTAACTTTTGTCCCGGTAGCTATCGGGATTTTTACTTTTGAATTAAATGCCAACATATACATCAGATACGGAAGCAGCCAAAGCGCTCACAGTACATTTTGATACACTGAAAAAATCCATTGCCAACATCATAGTAGGGCAGGATGATGTAGTGGAAAAGCTCATCATTTCTATACTTTGCAATGGCCACAGCCTGCTGGTAGGTGTGCCGGGGCTGGCAAAGACATTGCTGGTAAAGACCGTAGCTGATGTGCTGGACTTGTCATTTAAGCGCATACAATTCACGCCCGACCTGATGCCCAGCGATATAGTAGGTGCCGAGATACTGGACGAGCAAAGGCAATTCCGTTTCATCAAGGGGCCTGTATTCGCCAACATTGTACTGGCTGATGAGATCAACCGTACTCCGCCAAAGACACAAGCGGCACTGCTGGAGGCTATGCAGGAGCGCAACGTAACTGCAGCAGGACAGGTATATAAACTGCCGGCGCCTTTCTTTGTACTGGCAACGCAAAACCCCATAGAGCAGGAAGGTACTTATCCCCTGCCCGAGGCACAACTCGACAGGTTTATGTTCCACATCATGCTGGACTATCCCAGTCATGCTGAGGAAGTGGCAATAGTGCGCAACACCACGAGTGTACAGGATGTAGACCTGCCCAAGGTGTTGAACGCTGAAGAGATACTCTACTTTCAACAATTGGTGCGCCGTGTGCCTGTGCCCGATAATGTGCTGGAATACGCAGTATCACTGGTGCATAAAACAAGGCCGGCAAATAACAACGCCCCCGATGTAACTAAACAATACATCAGTTATGGTGCCGGTCCGCGTGCATCACAATACTTGATTCTGGGTGCTAAATGCCATGCCCTGCTGCGCGGCAAGTTCTCGCCCGACATAGAAGATGTGCAGGCTATGGCTATGGAGGTGTTGCGCCACCGCATAGTGCGCAACTACAAGGCCGAGGCCGAAGGCATGGCACAGGAAACACTCATCAAACAACTACTGTAGATATATGAGCGGCACAATAGAAAAAGCGAATTTTCTGCGTAATAAGTTCATACCCATGCTCACTACCATCTCGCCCGTTACAGTACCCAACTGGGGCAAAATGAACCTGCACCAGATGATAGAGCATATGAGCTATTCATTCAGGCAGGCCAATGGCAGGGAGGAGTATACTATCATGACGCCTGAAGAGCAAATACCGAGGATGCAGGCCTTCCTCGAGAGTGACAAACCTTTCAGGGAAAATACGCCCAACCAACTACTGCCCGATGACCCCGAACCGCCCAGGACAGCCAGCATACCGCTGGCGCTCGAAGAACTGAAAGGTGAAATAGAACACTTCTTCGATGTTTTCCGTGCCCACCCTGACAAGAAAATAACCAATCCATTCTTTGGCACACTCCATTATGAGCAGTGGGTGAAGCTACTGTACAAACATGCCTGGCATCACCTGAGGCAGTTTGGGGTGCAGGGGTAGGATGTTTTAACTATGATTTAATTGACTTATTGACGGGCTGCGATACGCCCATGTAGATACACTGTTAAGAAATTATATACCTTAACTTTACACTTACATCTGATTTTTTACTTTTGACTGAATGAGTATAGCACAGGAACAACCGGCAATCAACAGCAGGGCCGCCGTATGGACGGCAGGCATACATATTTTGTTGCTGCTGTTATTCTTCTTCATCACCTACAGTCCACCGCAGATAGAGAAAATAGAAGAACTGGGCATAGAAGTGAACCTGGGTACTGCA
>DATCSV010000292.1:0-3888 GCA_036568285.1 Flavipsychrobacter sp.
AGCAGATGCGTTTGCCGGGCGAAATGCTTCGTTGACGAAACTGAGCAGGAATGTAACGAGCAGAATGGTATTGTAGTCCGTCACCTGGCTGAGCACCAGGAACATGACTCCGCCGCCAAACAGGCTGAATAACTGGATATAATAGAAGCCGAACTTATCTGTCAGTTTACCACCTATAAAAGCTCCGCATATAGCTCCTAGTCCGAACATGGTCATCACAAACCCTGCCTTGCTGATAGACACCCCACGGCTCTCGGTCATGTACAGGGTCATAAAGGGCAACACCATCGTGCCCATCCTGTTTACCAGCATCACCACTGATAACCACCATGCCGATGGCGACAAGCCCATATATGCATCCAGGTATTTCCTGCCAAGCCTCTTCATAAGAATGCGCAAAGGTAATCTTATATTGATTAATTGGTGCAAGTGTATGGCTATGATATATACTTCCATGCACATAATAAGGGCGACCTGGAAAGGCCGCCCGATTTCTATATGCCATTCTTATACCCTAATCTTCTTCGGCAAACCAACCCACTATTTCGTCATCCTCCTCTTCTACTTTGTTGTGCTTACCTGCCAGCGTTGCCGATTTTTTTAACAGTTGTATATACTCTGTCCGGTAGCCTTCTGCATCATCTTCGCGTGCACTTTTAGCTAATGCCAGAGCTTTGTCGTAACTGCTGTTGCCTTTATATTCGGATTTCTTCAGCAACATACCAAACATGGCTACAGAGCTTGCGAATTTTACATTGTCATTTGCTAATTCTATGTTTTTGCTTGTTGTACCTATCACGTGTGCCATCTCCATGCTGGTATTGCCATTGGGTTTTTTATACCTGAACTTGATGGTAGCCAGTTCAGGGTTTTCACGTACAGGTACACCTGCAATGTTCTTTTGGTATTTCAGCGGTGTTACTTTGCGTACTTTGTCAGATTTTATACCTGTGGGTATTATCTCATAAATGATAGTAACGCTATGCCCTGAACCCATATCTCCAGCATCTTTCTTATCGTCTTTAAAATCTTCTTCGTTCAGTATCCTGTTTTCGTAGCCTACCAGCCGGTATGCCTGTACTTTTGAAGGGTTGAATTCGATTTGAGCTTTTACGTCTTTTGCTAATGTAAATATGGTTCCGCCAAATTCTTTGCCCAGTGTTTTCTCTGCTTCTTTTATGTCGTCTATATATGCATAGTTACCATTGCCTTTGTCTGCCAATACTTCCAGCTTACTGTCTTTGTAATTGCCCATGCCATATCCCAGGCAGGTGAGGTATATACCTTTCTCTCTTTCTTTGGTTATCAGGGTTTCCAGCTCATTGTCTCCACTGATGCCTACATTGAAGTCGCCATCGGTGGCTAGTATTACCCGATTATTACCGCCGCGTATATAGTGCTCACTTGCTGTTTTATATGCCAGTTGTATGCCTGCGCCACCGGCTGTAGAACCACCTGATTGCAACCTGTCCAATGCATCGTAAATGGTTTGTTTATGGTTGCCGGGAGTAGGGGGCAATACAAGTCCCGCACTGCCTGCATACACTACTATGGCTATATGGTCTTTGTCGCGCAGGTTTTTGGTCAACAATTTCAGCGATTCTTTTACTAAAGGCAGCTTATTAGGTTCGCCCATAGAGCCTGATACGTCTACAAGAAATACAAGGTTGGAAGCGGGCAGGCTTTCGGTAGCGATTGTTTTTGCTTGCATGCCTATGTGTGGTAGTTGGTGCCCCGGCTGCCAGGGGCAATCAGTAAGTTCAGTTACTATTGCCAACGGATGTTCGTCCTTAGGTTGAGGATAGTTGTAGTGGAAATAATTTACCATCTCTTCTATACGTACCGCATCGGCCGGGGGTAGTTGCCCGCTTTCTATAAACCTGCGAATGTTGCTATACGATGCCCTGTCTACATCAACCGACATGGTAGAAAGAGGATTAGCGGCTACTGTTTTAAAGTCATTCTCGGGGTTTTTCTTATAAGATTCCACACTGGGGTTAAGGTACTGCGAGTTGTAAGTCATGTGTTTTGTAGCTCTCCGACTTTTTCTATTACTGCGCTCTATTGCGTTTTGTGACACATTAATTCCCCTGCTGCCGTATACCTGCACACCATCTACAATGTATAATGTGCCATTGGTACGTGCACCAGCCATTGTTGTTGTGTTGCGTGTTGCCATGGTCTCAATTTCTTCGGAAGTTTTTACAGACGTAGACCCGCCCTGGTATTTGTCTATCAGTGGTACTTTGTATTCGGTGATGACTACTTCTTCCAGCATAGCAGCGTCGCTGCGTTTCAATTTCACATTTACCTTTGTATTCTGTCCCGGTTGTACCAATACGCCGGTAGTGAGATTTTCTTTGTAGCCTAGGTAGTTCACTTTTACCTCATAACGTCCCGGCATCAGTGGCTTAATAATATAGTTGCCATCAAAATCTGTTACCGAACCTCCCTTAATAACACCTCCTGAACTGACCTGTACTTGTGCATTGATAACCGGGTCATTATTTTCATCAGTTACGGTGCCGATAATAGCACCAGCCGCGCCTTGCGCCATTGCCTGCGACCAACCGGCCACCAGCAGTACGAGCATTGTCAACAACCTTTTCATAAGCTTACATTTTTACTGATTCAACTTTGGTTTTATCTTCTGATGTAAATCTCTGACGATTTCCATAAAAATTCATTCAGCTAATATGAATATGGCTGTGGTATGACTGCTTATCTACAGTTTCATTACAATAATTTTTTCTTTTGTAAGCGACTTGTAATAATTGATGATAGGGCTTGAAAATGGTTGTTGTGGTACAATTGTTGCAGCAATGAAAAAAGCCAACGCTTATGCGTTGGCTTTTCTATGAGTATGCTGATTGATAAACCGATTACCAAACCTTAGCGCGTATGCTATCGGGGCGCCACATTTTGTCACCTTCTTTTATGTTGAAAGCTTCATAAAACTCAGGCATATTGCTGAGTGGGCCGTTTGTGCGCCATTCAGCAGGGGAGTGGGGGTCAGTTATGATGCGGTTAGCCATAGTTTCGTCGGTGGCTTTAGCGCGCCATACCTGGGCCCAGCTTAAGAAGAAACGCTGCGTAGGTGTAAACCCGTCTATTTTTTCACCTTTCTTATACTGCTCTGTTTTTTGAAATGCTTCGTAAGCTATTGCCAGTCCACCAAGGTCGGCCAGGTTTTCACCAAGCGTCAGTTCCCCGTTTACATGCACGGTATCCAGCACCGTGTAGTTATTGAACTGGTCTACCACCACGCCTGTTTTAGCCATGAAGCTTTTTTCGTCTTCTTCAGTCCACCAGTTCTTCAGGTTGCCGTCAGCATCGTATTTAGCGCCCTGGTCGTCGAAGCCATGCGTCATTTCGTGGCCTATCACACCACCTATACCACCGTAGTTGATGGCGTCATCAGCGTTCTGATCGAAGAAGGGGAATGCCAGTATACCGGCAGGGAATACAATTTCGTTGAAGGCAGGATTGTAGTATGCGTTCACGGTAGGTGGAGTCATATACCATTCTGTTTTGTCCACAGGTTTGCCCAACTTGCTTACCATATAATCGTAATCGAATTCGGATGAAGCAAAAATGTTCTTGGCATAGTTGTCGTCTGTTATTTCCAGCTTGCTGTAGTCTCTCCATTTATCCGGGTAGCCAATCTTATTAACAAATGTGTTTAGTTTGGCAACCGCTTTTTGCTTTGTAGCGTCAGACATCCAGTCCAGGCGCATGATCCTGTCCCGGTATGTTTCCTGTAGATTGTTCACCAGGTCCAGCATACGTTGTTTGGCTTCGGGTTTGAAGTACTTGTCTACGTAGGTTTTGCCCAGCAGTTCGCCGATGCTGCCATCTACTACTTGTAATACTCTCTTCCACCGTGGT
>DATCSV010000293.1:0-2694 GCA_036568285.1 Flavipsychrobacter sp.
TGCGATTGCGATGATCTTTTTCATTTTTGTTTGTTTTTTTAGTTGGTTTGTTTGTTTGATTTTGCTTGCCCCGCCATTGGCGGTGGGTTGTGTTTGTTTTCTATTGTGATACAAAGATGCGGCGGCACCCGGCTGTAGAGAAATTTTCCGCATCTGTTAACGCCCGATTTGCAAGCGGTTCACAATCGGTTAACAAGCAAAATGAATGCAACTAACTGAAAAATAAACACTTATGTAATATTCCGGCAAGAAGACAGCCGAAGCCTCTGAAGAAAGGCTCCGGCTTTTTCATCATGAAAAAATACTACTTAGCTTCCGCCAGTTCGGGGATAATTACCGGCAGGTGATTGGTTTCAGGCTTAATGTCCCGGCGCGATGGGGCTGTTTTTACTACCTCAGAATAAGACACACTGCCGTTCATATTGAGCAGCATCACCCTGTAATAGGCGTAGTCATGTCCTGAGAGGTCGTATTGGTGTTGTACAGGATGCATGGAGTTGGTGGTAGCAGGCAGGCGGCCTATAATATTAAACTCCTTATTGTCATTACTGGCCTCTATACCATAGTACCGCACATTTACTTCGTTGGGGGTCGAAAAGGTTATATAAGCCCTTTTCTGTTGGCCGTGCAGGCTGATGTGGTTGAAAGCTGTTGGTTGTGCACTCAGTATAAGCGTGTTGCAGATAGCTAAGATGAAGATGATTACTTGTTTCATAAATGTATTTTTTAAGATGGTTAATGTTTGTTGTTTTACAATACAAAGGTGCGGCGGCTGCAGCCCCTTTTCATTAGTACAATAGCTTCACATGGTCGGTATTAACACGTATTGCCACACCGTGAAAACACCCTGTTTATATACTGCGGAAACTGTCAACCGTGAAAACACGGTATTGGAACAGTATTATCACCTTATAATTCTCCGTAATATATGAGTACCTTGGAAGCTCACACAAAACATGTACTGTTATGAAACAAACAATTATCGCGCTGGGGGTTTTGGTATTATTAGCAGCTTGCCGGCAAAATGCAGATGAAGTAAAAACTGAAAATGATGCAACCGCAGCTATAACCGGGGAAGCGCCTGTTTACGAGTCATTATATATATCAGAAACGGAAGGGAATACATGGATACAGAACTACCATAAATACCTGAGAACGTCATTAGGTATTGATACCAACCAACTACTGACACAACAATTATCATTTATGATAGATGCCAGAAAGCTGAAAAGGTACCTGGATGATAGTACACAGATAAAAATGCTGAACATATACCTGGCAAGGACAAGCCCTGACGCCACCGGATTAATGACCCTGGTGTATGTAGGTGCCAAAGACAGTATAGTGGACAATGGCGAGGGGCAAATAGATACTTTTTATGTGGAACAGGCACATTATAAAGCATCAGACCCTGCACATCGTAATCCAAAGGTGATGGATCATGCATATCCATGCCCGACTTGTGAAGAAAGAGTACATGTTCTTGGTGGTTCACCCGGAGTTGAATAAAAGTAGGCGAGCCTCAAAATGCAGACAATAATATTTAGTGTGTATTATGCCATACTGCTACTGGCAACAATAATAGGTATTGCCCGGTACAGGCGTCTTGACACTGCATTTCGTTTTATTGTGATATTGCTGATGCTGACAATAATATCAGAATCTGCTTCTTATATTTTAGTTGAATTCAAAGAATACGATACCAGGTATGCTTTGTTTCATATTTATAGTATGCTCCAGTTAGCATTAGTAAGCCTGTACTTCATTTATGCTATTAAACCCCTTCACTATCGAAAGCTCATTGTAGTAGCATTTATCCTATGTCCGCTTGTTGGAATACTAAACATTATTTTTCTACAGCCGATAAACAAGTTGAATACCAATATGCTGATGTTTGAAAGTGTAGCTATTAACACAATGGCGTTGTACTTCATCTACCACTCTATGAAGAGAGCTAATGTTCAAAACATTTTCAAAAATCCGCATACAAAAATTGCTTTGCTATTATTGATAATGTGGAGTAGTACCTTTTTCTTTTGGGCGTTTATCTCCGTTTTATTCATCGGCCAATGGCAATATGTAAATATAGCGTCTCATTTTTTTATGATGGTAAATATTATTGCGTACGCCGGTATTGGTAGTATTTTAAATAGTTATCTAAAAAACAAATAGGAAATGGATGATGCTACTAAAATTGCCATAGTCTTTATTTTAGGTTCACTCACCCTACTGGTATTCGTGTTGTTCATTGTGCTCATACTGTTTGAATACCGCAAGCGACAGGTAAGGCATATCACCGAGAAAATGGAGCTGCGCCAGCGCTACAACGACGAGGTGCTGAAAACACAAATGGAGGTGCAGGAACAGTCTTTCAAATACATTTCAGAAGAAATACATGATAACATAGCACAGATGCTGAGCCTGGTAAAAATAAAGCTGTACAAGGCCAGGAGCAAAATCACTGACGAGCAGGCAATAGCCGGGTTAGACACCGGCACCGAACTCCTAAGCAGAACCATGGACGACCTGCGCACGCTCAGCCACACCCTCAGCGGTGGTATGGTAGCACGCATCCCTTTTGAACACAGCCTGGAAAATGAACTGAATTATATACGTGATGATGACACACGGGCTACGTTGCACGTGAGTGGCGAACCCCGCGAGATAGCGCCGGATAAAAAGCTGATGGCTTTT
>DATCSV010000294.1:0-5231 GCA_036568285.1 Flavipsychrobacter sp.
TTACACTCTTCCGTGAGCAAATTGTGGTCACATCAACTTTCATATTTAACTCCAAGGAGCGCCAATGCAGTGACTCGTCAGGGCTAAGTACTCTCCCAGAGGTATCAGCAGCTGATAACTGAACATCCTCTACCCGTAAACAAGTAACAATTGGTTTGGTGTCTTTACATGGATTACATGAGGAGAAATAGGCGATTGCATTGAACAATAATAACAGGGTTGTCAGTAATATTATTTTTCGCATGATTACCTTGACGACAACTATAGTGCCAAATAATGCAGATAACAACTGGTATTCTTAAATTTAATTATTAATTCAGGGCCTTTGAAAAAACTACTGCAAGAAATACATGCCTGTACTATATGCAATGCACATCTTCCGCATGGGCCCAACCCTGTATTGCAAGCTGGGAAGAATGCCCGGTTATTAATAATAGGACAGGCTCCCGGCAAAAAAGTGCACGAAAGCGGCATACCCTGGGACGATGCCAGTGGCAACCAACTACGCAAATGGCTGGGTGTAGATAAGGACATATTTTACAACCCAGACGTAGTAGCCCTGGTACCCATGGGATTCTGCTATCCCGGCAAGGGCAGTTCGGGAGACTTGCCACCGAGGCAGGAATGTGCCCCGCAATGGCATGATGCACTGCTGAACAACATGAAACAGGTGCAATTAACTATACTGATAGGCCAGTATGCCCAAAAACATTACCTGGGAGTGAACAACAAAGACAACCTGACCACCACCGTACAAGCTTATAATGAATACCTTCCGAGGTATCTGCCGCTACCCCACCCATCGCCCAGAAACAGGTTCTGGCTTTATAAAAATCCCTGGTTTGAGACGGAACTTGTACCCCTGCTACAGGAGCAGGTGAGGAAAATAATTTCCTAAAGAATACTTAAGACTGTGACAAAATCTGCAGACAAGCTACTAACAGAACTGTGAACAACATGACACAGGAACAGGAAACAGCCTTTGTACAGATGATACAGCAACATCAAAAGCTGGTATATAAAGTATGTAGCATATACGCTGCCGGAAATGAAGAAAGAGAAGACCTCGCACAGGAAATAATATTACAGGCATGGAAGAGCTATGTAAACTTCAAGGGGAATTCTGCCATAAGTACGTGGTTATATAAGGTAAGCCTGAACACCGCTATCAATTATAAAAGAAAACAACAACGAAAGCCACAACTCACTTATCCCAAAGAATTGCTTTTTCAGCCGGAAGATGCTAGACCCGAAACCCACAATGATGAATACAGGCTACTGCAGCAAATGATTGCCGGCCTACCCCCTTTGGACAAAGCACTCATACTACTCTACCTGGAGGATAAGACATATAATGAGATAGCAGAGATAATGGGTATCAGTGCGAGCAATGCAGGTACAAAGCTCAACCGCATCAAGGAAAAACTAAAACAACAAGCGAAACAATTAACTCAATAAAACAGGTACTAAATGGATATCGAACAAATGAAACAAATGTGGAACAAACTGGATGCAGGCATAGATAGGCAACAGTCAATTAACGCTGAACTGGTGAAACAACTGGTTAAGGACAGAAACAACCGTTCGCTAAGCAATATATCGTGGATGGAATACCTGGGCATAGCCGTAGCAGTTATAGTAATGATGGTATTTGCCGTTATGTTACCCAAACTGGGCACTACACCACTACTCGTTATTAGTTATATCATCTGTATGCTCATAATGGTTATTACCCTTGTCACAGGCATATACAAACTCAGGCATATAAGCCCGGATGATTACAGCAATAGAACCGTTGTAGACATGGGGGAACGAATCGAAAAACTAAGGTTGTTCATTGCAAAAGAGAAAGTTGCAGCATTAGCTTCAGGCCCTGTAATGATAGCCGCCTTTATTGCAGTGGTGTACAAGTTTGTGCACAACATCAATATATTCAACAACATAACTGCATACATGCCCAGGATAATAGCAGGAACCATTGCTTATATAATATTAGCGGCTCTACTCTACAAACAGGTGTACTTCAGGAATATCAATGAGATAAAGAACAACCTTGAGGAAATCGGGCACATGAAGAAATAACCACTATCAGTCTATAACACGTTCAACATTGTTCATAATGAAATCAATAGTTGTTTCATTCCTATAGACATCATAATCAACACCTCTGAGTTCAGCGCCGGAATAACCTTTTCCTGTAACGTCTTTATAATGCTGAAGCCCGGTAGTCTCTGTGATGTCAAAAACAGCTATTGCACAGACAGATTCATTCTGTACATGAGTGAACATAAGATCTTTTCCATCTTGTTTACGATAGCTATTAATCCAGTATCGAAGATTATCTTTTCCAATACTATCTACCAAATGTCCCAGTTCACGTTTGTACTCAATATCATCCGGCTGGTACTTACTAAATGCTTCCCGGTTGTTAGTGCAATCAGGCTTATTGCATGATATGAACATAACAGGAGTACACATTAATATTAAAGCAAATAGTCGCATAAGAGGTACTTATGCGACTATAACGTTAGATATCGTGAATTATTTTATGATTGCTTTTTTAATACTGATTTATCGAAAGTGCCCTGTGCAAGCGGATGATAATTTGCCCTGTATTTAGTATAAATTTCACGTGCCATAGCATCTTTGCCTGTCGCCATCATTTCTTCGTACAAGGGCTCCAGGAATTTACGACGCCCTACCCTGCCCAGGAACTCATCAATAGCCGGGTATGCTTTTTCATAATCAGCCGCTATAGCCATCACGTACCACTGGTCGGCTATCTCGCTATTGCCGCTTTGTGTAAAATTGTACTGTTTGTCTAAGGCTGCCATTTGTTCTGCTGACAATGGCTTTGGCATTTTCCGCAGGAAGTGCAGCCACTCGTGCGTAGTCCAGCCTTGAGTATTTAAAGATGCAGGGGCTGCACCTGCGAGGAATTTCTCCCGTTCAGTATCTACTTTATTGAAACGCTCCCTGTCTGTGCGTGGCGCATTTTCGGGGATACCTGGTCCGTACACCCACGCATCGACATTTAACTTTTCGGCTAATGCCTTGTCACCTTTTATCAAATTTCCATTCAGGTAAGTAATAAACTTCTCGGTAGTAATCGTTGAAAACGCATGAGCATCAAAATACCCTTTAAGAAAAGCATCCATACGCTCGCGTCCCACATTATTTTCTATGTGCTTCAGAAATAGTGCGCCTTTTTCGTAAGCTATATCAGTAAGCCCGTCATCGGGGTCACGGCCCTTGAGGTCTATCTTCAGGTGAGAGTCTTTCATATTATCCTCTGCCTGCATGTCTGAAATTGTTTTCTCCAGGTCCTGGTACCCCAGTTCCCATAACATGTCTGCATAGCTTTTGTCCGTCATCTTTTCAGTGAGGCGGCGCTCAAAATACACGGTAAAACCTTCGTTCAGCCAAAAGTCGTTCCATGTGGCATTGGTCACCAGATTCCCGCTCCAGTTATGTGCCAGTTCGTGCGCTATCAGGTTTGTCAATGAACGGTCACCCGCGATAATTGTAGGCGTTGCAAAAGTAAGTTTGGGGTTTTCCATACCACCCAACGGGAAACCTGAGGGTAACACCAATATATCGTAACGTCCCCAGCGGTAGGGGCCATATAGAGATTCAGCTACGTCTACCATATCTCCTACTTCTGCAAATTCATTATGCGCTTTATCCAGCATTACCGGGTCGGCATATACGCCTGTACGTTCATCTATAGCCCTGAACTCAACATCACCAACGGCCAGCGCCATCAGGTAAGCCGGTATGGGTATATCCATATTGAAATGATAAATACCGCTGTCGTTCTTCTGTTGTGGGTTCTCCGCACTCATCAATGCCATTAAACCCTGTGGTACCTGCACCCTGGCGCTGTAGGTAAACCTGATACCAGGCCCATCGGGTACCGGAATCCACGAGCGGGCGTAAATACTCTCAGATTGCGTATACAGGAACGGATATTTTTTGCCGGAAGTTTGCTGAGGCTCCAGCCATTGCAGCGCCCTTGCGCCTGGATCTGATCTGTAATATATATCTACCCGTTTACTGTTTTCGCTGATTGGAATGTTCAGGGCGGTGCCGAGATGCTCAACCTCTTCACTCCAGGAATGTTGCACTTTGTTTCCGTCAACAACCACGCTATCTACCGTCAGGCGGAATGCATCTAATACCAGTTGATCCTTTTGATGTTTGTTGTTAATATCCCATGAAGCACGACCCGCAATGCGTTTATTATCAAAATCAACCCTGACGTCCAGGTCAAGATGTTTCAACTCTATACTATCAGCATTGCTCTGGGTGTGTTCGTCTTTTGCTACATGCTCAGTATTAGTGCCTTCGGCCTTTTTATCGTTGCACGACAGGAGCAAAGCAAATGATAAAACAGGAATCAGTTTTTTTAACATTTCAATATTCAGTTTTACTCTTTAAATGTGTTGTTCAGCTTTTTGCAGCGATTTCCAATCCGTATTTTTCAGGCTATCGAATATCAACCAGAGAAATACGGAGGATAAAATAAGGAATACCAATTTCAATGAAAAGGAAATTATCGTCAACCAACGGGTGTTGAAAAACGCTGACAAATCAACAGTAAAATCACTCTCTGCAGGAGCTGCTA
This sequence comes from Flavipsychrobacter sp., assembly GCA_036568285.1. Classification (GTDB taxonomy): domain Bacteria; phylum Bacteroidota; class Bacteroidia; order Chitinophagales; family Chitinophagaceae; genus UBA5543. Next base: position 4,628 of record DATCSV010000294.1, read on the forward strand.
AGCCCACCAATGCTATATGGGTAACAGCTAATACTCCCATCAACAATAATGTACCTATTACCCGCACAATAGTTTTCAAACCGGAGTCTTTCATTTGTTCCTTTTTCGAAAAAGGCAACGCCCGGTTACTGATGCGCATAATGACAACAGAAAACAACGTGATATTTACCACCGCGATTATGACATCGAATATCACCGACGGGCCCCATACCGAAACAACGAAGAAACTGATAGCCGCCATGAACGGAAGAAAATATTTCACCCACATGGCCTTGTAAGCTCCCGCAATAATCTGACCCGGCTTGTCGACCGGCGCGGAATAATATACCCATGCCGCTTTATATTGCTCGGACATCGTGATGTAGTTGATTGCCTGCATGATGACAAAAGTGGTCAGGTACAACAATCCGATGTACCCTGTACCCTCTGCAAGCCCCTCCCATACTTCTGAGAAAGAACTTCCACCCCGTGTCAATATGTAAAAGAAATAAACGGGAACATAGGCAAATGAGGGGTACACCCTCATCTTAAAATTGCGACTGCGGGATGTTTGCAACCATGTAAGGATAAACCCTGCTTTTGAAGCATGGTTTTTATTAAATAC
>DATCSV010000295.1:0-7044 GCA_036568285.1 Flavipsychrobacter sp.
TGCCGGTTCCAGTACTATTACTTCATCACCCTTCTGCAGGATGGTTGTGAAAGCAGTGTATATACCATAGGTAGCGCCGGGCGTAATGGTGATTTCATCTGCCCCGTCAATGGCTACATTATATCTTCTTTTAAAATCATTCGCTATCGCGTCGCGGAGCATGGGTAGCCCCGGCATAGGCGAGTATTGGTTGTACCCGTTCTGCACGGCTTCTGCCAACAGCACACCCAGCTTTTCATCTACCGGAAAATCAGGGAACCCCTGCGACAGGTTGATGGCGTTGTGCTCGGTAGCCAAAGCGCTCATCACTGTGAAAATGGTTGTCCCCTTTGCTGAGTGTTTTTGTGGTAAGTTCATTACAGGAATTTATCTCCTTTGTTCCTTTTTACTTCTGCTACGTATTCTTTTATCTGCTGCTCGCGGCTGCGTTCACATATCAGCAGTACATCATCGGTGTCTATCACTACAAACTCTTCCAGGCCCTGCAACACGACCAACTTCTTGTCGTCGGCTTTTATCATGCATTCCGTAGCGTCTATTACCATTACATTTTTGCCATATACGGCATTGCCCAGGTAGTCTTTTTCCGAGTTGTCGTAGGCAGACTCCCATGTACCCAGGTCACTCCAGCCAAAGTAAGAAGGTATTACATATACGTTCTTGGCCTTTTCCATAATACCGTAGTCTATGGAGATATTGGTACACTGTGCATATAGCCTGCTGATGACATCGTGTTCGCTCGGAGTGTTGTACACGCCGTCCGCTTGTGTGAATACTTCATTCAGTTCGGGCTGGTGTTTTTCCAGCGCTTCCATAATGGTCTTTACATTCCACACGAATATGCCGGAGTTCCATAGGAAGTCGCCGCTTTTCAGGAATGTCTTTGCCAGCTCCAGCGATGGTTTTTCCGTGAAGGTCTTTACTTTATATACTTTGTTCAGTTCTTCTTCCACATCGTACTGGATATACCCATAGCCTGTATCGGGTCGGGTAGGCTTAATACCCATCGTCAGCAGCGCGCTGTGGTTGGATACAAACTCCAGCGCGTCTTTTGCAGTCTTTTCAAAGGCCTTCTCGTCCATTATCAGGTGGTCGGCCGGCGACATGATGATATTGGCGTTAGGATTCTTGGCCATCATCTTGTGGGCAAAATATGCAGCGCAGGGGCTGGTGTTCTTGCGCGAAGGCTCGCTGATGATGTTTTCATCGCTCACCTCCGGTATCTGAGATTTCAGCGTATCAATATATGCCTCGTTGGTAATGAAGTATATATTCTCCTTAGGCACGATATGTGTAAACCGCTGGTAGGTCCACTGTATCAGGGATTTACCGGTGCCCAGCAGGTCGATAAACTGTTTAGGGTATTTGGTGCGGCTAACCGGCCAGAACCTGCTACCGATACCACCTGCCATAATGGCTACATAGTTGTTGTTCTCGTTCATTGCTTTGATATAGAGAAGGTAAAAATAGCATTTAATAAGGGAATACGGTAATTAGCCGGGGGTCGTAAGCGATGAGTAGTGAAGGTGGTAGTAGTATGAGGTAAGTAATAAGTAGTAAGGCGTGTGTTTTTAGTCAAAAACCGATTGGTTTTAACTCGGTTATTGATGTTTTTTAGTTGTCTCGTTGAGCTCACTGGCGTTCGGTTGTTAACTATTGATTGGGCGGGTTTAACTGTTGGGAATATTGTGTCTTTGCAACAATATGATAATGAGTCGATTATACCTACCCTGTTAACTATTGCTAACTGATTAATGATTTTCTTTTGCGTTAGCGAACTCGCAAGCTCGGTTGTTAACTCTGCGCATATAATTTCCGAAAAAATGACTGCAACAAAAATCCCGCTGAAGGGAGCGGGATGTAATATGATTGTTATGTTTTTTTGCAGGCGGTGACAGCATATAATATTTTTCATGATTAAACGGCCATTATTCTACTACAAATATACGTCATTTATACTATAAAATAAAGTCTGCTATTGCTAAAAAAATGCTATGGATAAGCAATGAAACAATAGTCCTTTTTCTGATGATAATGCTGTGCAAATTCGTCTTTGTTTAAACATGGGCGATTGTTGAGCCAACGCTGCATGGTGGATATACGCATAGTGCAGGAGTTGAATAACTCGTAAATTTTTCCGGGGTCAGCACTTACAGGTTTGTAGTGAAAGATGACGACGGGTTTGTGTTCTTTCAACGTTCGTGTTGCTCCCTCCAGCACTTGTAGCACCGAGCCTGCTGCATCAATTGTTACCAGTCCGGGTTTATAATCAGCGGGTAGTATGTTGTCCAATACTTCTGTTTGCACTTCTATGGTTTCATCATGCTTTTCCATGTTGTTATCAATGGCACCTGGTACTTCGACTTGAAATGTTGTCGTCCCTTTGACATTGCTGAGGGCACAACTGTGTACCAGGCAATTCCGGTTAGCAGCATATTTTCTTATAAGGACTTCGTACAAAGCGGGTATGGGCTCAAAAGCATGGTGCTTCCCCTGCGGTGCATATTTCAGCATGATATCCAGCACCGCGCCCTTATGTGCACCTATATCTATACAGTTGCTATCCCTACTGCATACTTCAGCTATTACCTTTTTGAACCGGCCATCATATTGCCGGCTCCTGGTGTCAGCAGGTAAGGATTTGAGTATTTTCTTCAGCAGTTGCTTCATCCCGATATTATCTGTCGGTAAATGTAAAACATTTTTATGCCCAGCTACTACGTCGCTATGCTGCTACACATCATAAATATTCCCCTCAATCGCCACCAGCGTATTAGGGAATACGGTCATTGCCTGTTCGCGGAAAGGGGCCAATTCACGGTATTTGGATGAGAAATGGCCGATGAGCAGTTGTTTGGCGTTCGCCATCTTAGCTACCTCTGCTGCCTGCACCGGTGTACTATGGTACCGGGCTTTTGCTTTTTCTGCATCTTCGTGCAGGTAGGTCGTTTCATGATAGATGGTATCCGCTCCCTGTATATAGGGAATAAAGGAATCTGTAAAAACCGTGTCGGCGCAGAAGGCGTATTTCTTCACCTCCGGACCTTCGGTCGTCACCCATTCATTTTTTATTATGGTACCGTCTTTGCGCTCATAATCTTCGCCCTGCTTTAGTTTATCATAATAGTACCGGGGTATCTCGTAATCGCGACACTGGGCGGGCAATATCCTCCTGCCCCGGGTTTTGCTTTCTACCAGGAAACCGTGGCAGGAAATGCGGTGTTCTACAGGGAAGCACGTGACTTTGAAATTATCTGTTTCTACCAATAGTTCATGGCCATCGGGCATGGGATGAAAATGCAATTTGTAAGTAAGCACCGTCTCAGCCCAGTCAAGAATACTCTGCAGCATAGGCATGATAGGCGCAGGCGCATATAAGTGCAGGTCGGCCTGGCGGCCCAGCAGGCTCATGCTGTTGATAAGCCCGGGCAATCCGAAATAATGGTCGCCGTGCAGGTGGCTGATGAATATATGATGCAGTTTACTCCATTTTACCCCATGTTTCTGCATCTGTACCTGAGTACCTTCTCCGCAATCGATCAATAGATGCTCTCCGTATACAGACACCACCTGCGCTGTGGGGTTGCGGCCAAAAGCCGGCAAAGCAGAGTTGTTTCCCAGTATTGTTACATTCATCCGGCAATGGTTTTATTTCCAACGGCCGAATGGCACCCACGGAAGCTTAGTAAATAATGTGACCAAACAGTCTTTATCTTTCTGAAAGCAATATTTGAACTACTGAATACTCGTGTCATATCAACGCCTTATACTAAAACTACAGATTAACAGGGCGTTACAGTTATAGAATGGAAGTGCGCCAAAATCGCGCATTTTTTCTGTTAATGCAATTTTAGGCGTTTTTGTTTAAAAAAACGCCGTAAATAGCTATTCTTCGCTCAACAAATCCCTTTCCAGTATTTCCATGCTGATGATATCTACTGCCTCCTGCATGGTAGGGGCTATGTTCAACCTTTGGGCGTTGTCATTGTTTTGTAACAATCGCAACACGCCAGGCTGCACACCGGTAAATACCAGAGAGCGCTGCGCTGCATAGCAGTCGTCGTGAAGAGCCAATAATCCCCCAAGTGACGTATTGTCGGCTGAAGTGCACTGCTGCAGGTCAATAATGAAGTTATTCCCGTCATTATCGTAATCAGCCTTGGTTATATCTGACAGCTTGCCAGTTATTTTATCATTCAGAACATCCGACTGGGGTGTGACAATCGTATATGTTGTTTTGGTATCAAATTTGAACTCCATAAAATGTAGTTTAGTAACAGGAGTGTAATTTAGCATTAAATTAAAAATAACATTTCCACGGCATTATTTGTTTTATATTGGAGTATGCTTAGGCAATGTTGATATAATCAATCTTAATACCGGCTACACGGGATTATTCGTTAATTTTATAAAAACAAAGCGAGGACTTAATAAATGGATCAAAATTTTTCGCCGAAGGTAAAAGAGATCATTTCCTACAGCCGCGAGGAAGCGCTGAGATTAGGCAATGATTTCATCGGCACCGAACACTTGTTGCTCGGCCTGATAAGGGATGGTGAAGGACTTGCGGTAAAAGTGCTGCAAACGCTGCATGTAGACCTGTTTGACCTGCGCAAAGAACTGGAAATGGCCATACGCGACAAAGGAAATAAACCACTGGCAAACATTAACAGCCTCCCGCTTACCAAGCAGGCGGAAAAAGTGATACGCATTACGGTACTGGAGGCCAAGGCGCTGAAAAGCCCTACGGTAGAAACAGAGCACCTGATGCTGTCGATACTGAAGAACAAAGAGAATGTGGCCACGCAGATACTGCACCAGTACGAAGTGGATTATGAAAAATTCAAGAGCGAACTGGGTATAGTACAAGGCGAAGCACCACGCGGCGATTACAGCGACCCGGGTTCTGAAGAATTTGAGGAAGATGATGAACGCCGCCAGTTTCAGCAGCGCAGACAAGCAGGCAACACCAAATCCAAGACCCCGGTACTTGATAACTTTGGCAGAGATATTACCAAAATGGCGGAACTGGGCAACCTGGACCCCATAGTGGGACGTGAGAAAGAAATTGAGCGTGTATCGCAGATACTATCCCGCAGGAAAAAGAACAATCCAATACTGATAGGCGAACCCGGCGTGGGTAAAACAGCTATCGTAGAAGGGCTGGCACTTCGTATAGTGCAGCGCAAGGTATCACGCGTGTTGTTCGACAAGCGCGTTATCAGCCTGGACCTGGCAGCATTGGTGGCCGGTACTAAATACCGCGGCCAGTTTGAGGAGCGGATGAAAGCCATCATGAATGAGCTGGAAAAGAACCGTGATGTTATACTCTTTATTGATGAGATACATACCATAGTAGGTGCGGGTGGTGCTTCCGGTTCGCTGGATGCGTCTAACATCTTCAAACCGGCACTGGCGCGTGGCGACCTGCAATGCATAGGCGCATCTACACTGGATGAGTACCGTATGTACATCGAAAAAGACGGTGCATTGGACAGGCGTTTCCAAAAGGTAATGGTAGACCCGCCAAGCGTGGAAGAAACCATAACGATACTGAACAACATCAAGTCGAAATACGAAGACTTCCATAACGTTAATTACGACCAGGAATCGATAGAAGCCTGCGTGAAACTGAGCGACAGGTATATGACCGACCGCCTGCTGCCCGACAAGGCAATAGATGTGATGGATGAGGTAGGCGCACGTGTACACCTGAAGAACATCAATGTGCCGCAGAACATACTGGACCTGGAGAAGAAGATAGAAGATATAAAGCAAGAGAAGAATAAGGTAGTGAAGAGCCAGCGCTTTGAAGAAGCGGCCGCACTGCGCGACAAAGAAAAGCGCCTGGGCGAGGAACTGGAAAAAGCTAAAGCAGAGTGGGAAGAGGAATCGAAGAGCAAACGCTACCCGATAAACGAAGAACACATAGCTGAGGTAATCAGTATGATGACGGGTATACCTGTGATGCGCATGGTAGAGGCCGAAAGCCATAAACTGCGCCGCATGGGCGACGACCTGAAAGGTGCTGTAATAGGGCAGGACGAGGCGATAAGCAAAGTGGTGAAAGCCATACAGCGTAACAGGGTAGGGCTGAAAGACCCACGTAAGCCAATAGGTTCGTTTATCTTCCTCGGTCCGACCGGTGTAGGTAAAACAGAGCTGGCACGCGCACTGGCACGCCATATGTTTGACAGCGATGATGCACTGATACGTGTGGACATGAGTGAGTACATGGAAAAATTCTCACTGAGCCGCCTGATAGGTGCGCCTCCGGGTTATGTAGGTTATGAAGAAGGCGGACAGCTTACAGAAAAAGTACGTCGCAAGCCATATTCAGTAGTATTGCTGGATGAAATAGAAAAAGCTCACCCGGATATCTTCAACATACTGCTACAGGTGCTGGACGATGGCCAGTTGACTGACGGACTGGGCCGCAAGGTAGACTTCAAGAATACGATGATCATCATGACATCGAACATAGGTGTGCGCCAGCTGAAGGATTTTGGCGCAGGCGTGGGTTTCACTACATCGGCCAGAACAGAAAATGCAGAGGATGTAAGCAAAGGCGTGATAGAAAAAGCTTTGAAACGCACTTTCTCTCCCGAGTTCCTCAACAGGATAGATGATGTAATTATCTTCAACCAACTGGATGAGAGCCATATCGCGCTGATCATAGACATCATAATGAAAGATGTATTCAAGCGATTGGGTGCACTGGGCTTCCAACTGGACCTGAAGGATGCGGCGAAGAAGTTCATAGCAGAAAAAGGCTACGACCAGCAGTTTGGCGCAAGGCCACTGCACAGGGCTATACAGAAATACCTGGAAGACCCGCTGGCCGAAGAGCTGCTGAACCAAAAGATAAAAGAAGGCGACACTGTAGTGGCCGACTATAATGAGAAAGAAGGCAAAATCACTTTTAAGATTGACAAAGCGTCAAAGAAAAGTGAATCTTCAACAGAAGCAGAATAGTAGTGAGTAATTTTTCATAAAGAAAAAGGCGTCCCGCAATTGCAGGACGCCTTTTTTATATAGTTTTAG
>DATCSV010000296.1:0-5708 GCA_036568285.1 Flavipsychrobacter sp.
ATCCTTCGTTGGCAAAGCTCTGGTACTGGCTATATTGTCCCATATGGGTGTTCCACCATACGGTCAGGTGGGTTTTGTGCATAGTTTGCAGGTAGTTCCTGTTGATGTGTATGCCTGCCTTTATTCCATCAACAGGGTTCCACCACAGGTCAGGCCTGATGAATGCCTGGTTGTGATGACGGTCCAGGGGCGGGTTGACGCCCATATCTGGTTTCACCACTACGGCTTTGGGTGATAGGTGAAGGTGCCGTGTTTTGTAGTTGTCCATGGCGTAGATATCGGCCAGGCGGCGAGTTGTGTCTATTTCCACGTGCTTTATGCCTGATGGAATTTGTACATGCGCTTCGTAAGTATTATACCAGCTACCCCAGCCGTACCATTTAGGTAATATTTTGGCGTCAGTATCTTTTTCGAACCATGTATTGGGAATGTAGTAGCTGTGCTTTTCTCCATTGCGCGCGGTGATGGTAAAGTCTATCGGCATCTGCATTTCTCCGTTGCGCCTGAAGGACACTGCAAAGCTATCATTGCCTTTTATTTTACGGATATGTGTCACGCCATAGTCCAGTCTCTTTGTTGTTTCCAGCCATTGGTCGAAAAACCAGTTGAGGTCTACTTTGGTATAATGGATAATTGAGGTGCGGAAATCTTCAAAGTAAGGGTGGGCAAATTTCCACTGGTGGAAGTAATTTTTCATGGCGTTGGAAAAGAGCGTATCTCCCAATACGTACTGCAGGTTATAAAGCATAGATGCTGTTTTATAGTACACCAGCCCATAACCGGCCTCGTGATGCAGTGCATTGCCAAAGTCGTTGGAATGGGTGTTCAGCGGTACCTCATCACCGTTCAGTGCATCCAGTACGTAGCGATTGTAAGCGCGCATGTCCCTGTAGGTAATAGGGTAGTATGCCAATTTCCCAAACAACTTTTTAGGCCGGCGATAGGCTGTGTCACCTTCCAGCTTTGTTAGCCCCCATGCCGTGAGGAATTGTGTGAAACCTTCGTCCAGCGACGCGCGGTAGGTTTCGTTATTGCCCACCATCCCATAAAACCAGTTGTGGCCTATTTCGTGAATCAAAAGCCCTTTGTAACCAGGGTTGCTGCCGCCATCCAGTGTCAGCATTGGGTATTCCATTCCATCAGCAGCATCGGCAGCTACCATTTTAGGGTAGGCATAGGCACCAAAATCTTCTGAGAACATTTTTATAATCTTCTTTACATACTGGGCTGAGTTTTGCCAGCCGCTTGCGTGTGGCTCCTGGGCTATACCTACGCATTCTATATCATTCCAGTATTCGGTGGCTATACGGTACGATGGGTCGGCGGTAAACGCGAAGTCATGTACGTTCAGTGCTTTGAACTTCCACACTTTGCGTTCACCTTTTTTGTACGGAGTGATAATAGATGGTGGCTCATTCCATTTCTTGTCTTTAAAGTTCTTCATGTCCAGCTTCGCACGCAATTCATCGGGCAATACTTCTTTGCGGTTTTGTAACACACCTGTTGCCTCCACCACATAGTTGGAAGGAAAGTCCAGGGATACCTCGTAGCTGCCAAAATCTGCATAGAACTCTTTGTTCAGGTGCTGGTAAGTATCCCAGCCAAACTTCCGGTCGTACACACATATTTTCGGGAACCACTGCACGCCATTATAATGCATAAAGCCCCAGGCATCGTACATCTTCATCCGGCGACGTGTGCCGCCCATATCCCAATAGGTGGTAAAACGCATATCGAAAGCCGTTTTCCCGCCGGGTAGTAGTGGTTTGGGGAGGTACACTTTCAAGATGGTATTGTCGAGTTCCATTTCTACATTCTGCCCGTTTACAGATATTTCCTCCACCACGCAGCCCAGGCCTTGGGCTTCATATTCGCCCAGCCGCGGTTTTACTTTATTGGCATTTTCCAGTTTGCGGAGGTAAGAGCCTTCTACAAAGGCGTTCTGCCACAGGTGGAAGTAGACATAGCGCAGGGTATCGGGTGAGTTATTCCAATATTCCAACCGTTCGGTAGCAGTGATGGTATGTTTCTCTTCATCTATCCTGGCGTTGATGTTATAATGTACGTCCTGCTGCCAGTAGGCGGCATCAGGTTTTCGGTTTTTCCAGTACAGGGGGTTGTTTTCCGACCTGTATTCGTTTTGCGCAAATACGTTCAGCGATAATATAAGCGGGCAAAGCAAAAGCAGTAGTTTTCTAATCATCATGACCATGTATAAGCCATGAAAATACAAATAACTAAGCAGAGTATAAATAACGCTTTACGAGGGATATATAATAGAAAAACGCCCTGGTGGCAGGGCGTTTTTCAGACATTACAAAGCAAAACTATTATTGTATGAGCAACTTCTGCGTATTGCTGCCTGATTCTGTCGCTACATTCAGGAAGTAAAATCCTGCCTGGATATTGCTGACATTGATAGCAGCATTAGCGTCCATTTTTACTTCAGATGAGAACACTTCCTTTCCGCTGATGTCGGTGATGGTTACAGTGGCTGCATTGCCGGACAGTTTGTTCCAGTTGATGTTGATAACATCAGTTGCGGGATTGGGATATGCAGAGAATGCTGATTCGTTATTATTGACATTGCTGATGCCTGATGCAATCGGCACAATCGTTTTCTGGTTCAAAGAACGTTCAAAGTTGATATCAGTAAGGCTTGTCGTGTTTGCTGTCATGGTAAGGGTTGCGGGGGTAGTGTTATAACCAATGTTTTCAGGATGCACTTTGTATGTTCCTACCGGCAGGCTTGAAAAACTGTAGTCGCCGTTAGCATCAGTAGTAGCATAAGCCACAGGATCATTGTTGACATTCAGCAGCAATATAGTCATGTTGGCTATGCCGTTGGCAGTGCCTTTGTTAGCACCCTGGCTCACGTTGCCACCCACAAAACCGGGGCCTGACGTAAGTGTGCCGGTTTGCATGTGAATATCCTTGTTAATGCTCATGCCTGCCGTATGGTTAATTACGGTTGCATTGCTCCACAATAAAGCTGAAGTATGATAAGTAGGTACATCGCCTGTGCCTGAAGTCTGGCCGTTTTGCATAGCAGCTTTGGTACGGTATTGCCCGGCAGCCTTGTTTGTGAAAGAGTAGAACGGACTAGTCACGTGCCTTCTTTGAGAGTCGACTGCCGCAAGAATGTTGCTGCTCGAATCAAAAGTGATTAACCATATCATAATGCTATCTGTAGGCCCTGCATTCACCGAGTCAAAATAAACCCTGCCGCTGATTACATTTGGTGGCGGTACATTGATGTTTACCGTTCCCGTTGTAGTATCGCTGCACAGCAGGGAGCCGCTACCACTTGTTGAATCATAAGCATATGACTGTAGCTGGATAGTGTAAGATCCGTTAGCTGAATAAACATGGGTCAGGTTATTGTTATAGTTTGAAAACTGTACAGGAGTGTTGTCGCCCCAGTTTACAAAATAGTGTGTATTGACAGACGGGGAACTGGCAGGCGTACTGCTGTTTGTCAATGTTACTGTGTAGCCGCTTACGCTTGTGCTGAACGATGCATTACAGGTTACTTGCGAATATGCAGGCATACTGAATGCGCACGCAAGCATAAATAGTAGTAGATTTCTCATATCTGTTTAGTTTTAAAAGTGTTTAAAAAGATGTTTTTTAAAATTGCTTTATACCAGTAAGACGCAGCAGTTGCAGAGAGTGTTAGTATATAAAAAAAACTACCCGGCAATTGCCGGGTAGTTCTAAGGTTTATGAAGCAAACCAATTATTGTATCATTAGTTTCTGTGTGTTGCTGCCTGATTCTGTTGCTATGTTCAGGAAGTAGAAGCCGGATTGTATAGTGCTGATGTTTATCGCAGCATTAGTGTCCATTTTCATTTCAGCAGAGAATACTTTCTTGCCGCTGATGTCAGTAATAGTAACAGTAGCTACTTCGTCCGTAAGTTTACTCCAGTTGATGTTGATAACATCAGTTGCAGGATTTGGATAGGCAGAGAATACCAGTTGGTTATTGTTGATATTGCTGATGCCTGATGCAATCGGAACGATTGTTTTCTGACTATTTGAACGCTCAAAGTTGATATCTATATGAGCCGTCTGCGACTGCGTAATATTGAAAGATGCAGCGGTAGTGGCGTAGTTCATATCTTCAGGGTGTACCTTGTAAGAACCTACCGGCAGGTTGCTGAAGCTGTAATCTCCATTAGCGTCTGTAACAGCGTAGGTTACAGGGTTGTTGTTATTGTCCAGCAGGAATATGGTCATGCCGGGTATGCCGTTGGCTGTACCTTTGTTAGCACCCTGGCTGACATTACCTCCCACAAAGCCGGGGCCTGATGTTAGCGTGCCGGTGCGCATATATATATGTTTGCCCGTGCTGCTGCCACCTGTATGGTTGATTACCTGGGCATTGCTCCAAAGAAGGGCAGAGTCGTGATAAGTAGGCACATGTCCTGTGCCGGATGTAGGCCCATTATAAAGAGCCGCTTTGGTACGGTAGCTACCTGCTGCCTTACCACCGAAATAATATGAGCCGCTTCCCGCCATTGTCGCAATAGTTTGCGAATCTACTGCTGAAAGTATATTGGTCGATGAATCAAATGTGATCAGCCATACTTTATATGAATCCAGGTTGCTGGTTGAATCAACTATGACCAACCCGCTGATAACATTAGGTGGCGTTACATTGATATTTACAGAGTCAGACATGCTATCAACACAAGTGGTGTTTCCGGCTGTATATGTTGCAACCAGCTTTACCGTGTAAGAGCCATTGGCAGCATAAATGTGGCTGGTGTTAGTTTTGTTGGTCTTGGTGGTAGAACTACCATCGCCCCAATAGAACTTGTAAGACGCTGTGATGCCCGACCCCGGATTGGGGGTGCTGTTATTGAATATAGTAGCAGTAGTGCCATTTACAGACTTATTGAAAGCTGCATTTACCGTGTTGCAGTTCAATATACCGTTACCATTGATGGCTACGGAATCTATCAGTGAGTCAACACATGTTATATTATTGTTGGAATCGTGCACGGTAACGATGAGTGTAACCCAGTAATTGCCGCCTGATGAATAATTGTGTAGCTGGTTAGACCTGCTGGTAGTGTTAGTAGGGTTGCTTCCATCTCCCCAGTGAATGGTGTAGTTAACGGCGAGGTTGGGACCTGCAAAAGGAGTACTGTTATTTACTAAAGTAGCCCAGGTCGTGCCGTTGGACCATACATAGCCTGCCGCATTCACGTTGTTGCAGTTCAGCGATGTTGTAACGGTAATATTGTTAGCCGCAGTATCGTAACATGTAACGTTATTTATCGAGTCTGTAACCATTGAATACATCGTGACAGTGTAAGTGCCGGATGTATTGTAAGTATGTGTTTTGTTACTGTTGTTACCGGCGTAGGTCACAGGTGAGTTATCGCCCCAGTTGATGGTATAGCTGGTGAGAATGGTGGAGGTAGCAGTAGGAGTGCTACTGTTGGTTAGTGTTACCAGGCCGCCGCTGGCGCTGAGGCTGAAAGCCGCATTTACGTTGTTACAGTTGAGCTGTGCAAAGCCGGGCACTGACAGCAAGGCAGCCAACATGAATAGTAGTAGATTTCTCATAGTCTTCAATTTTTTAGAGATTTTTCAATCGTTTGTTATTCTATGACGGAGCAGTGGGACATATTGTTAGTAAAGCGCATAAAAAAAGCCGTCCCCTTTTGGGGACGGCTTTTTTTTATTATTTGAATAT
>DATCSV010000297.1:0-12134 GCA_036568285.1 Flavipsychrobacter sp.
CCTTATGTATTTGTTACGGGTGCGGAACTGAATTTCCCTATTGTAAGCCTGGAAAACTGGGCAAAGCTATCTAAAGCCAAAGCGCAGTATGAGCAAAGTGAATGGAGCAGCAAGGTAGCTTTGGAAAACCTGCACCTGCAACTGGTACAGGCGTATTACCAGGCTTTGGTAACCGGCGAAGTGCTGGAGTTGAACATAGAAAACGAATCCAACGCCGACGAAATGCTGCACATCATGGCAGCACGTAATGAGCAGGGCGTAGTAGAGCCCGCCGACTACAACCGCAGCAAAAACCTTTCGCTGGATGTCAAGACCTCCCGCATTGGCTATACACAGGCTTTGCAGAAAAGCATCAACAACCTGGAGTCCTTATTGGCGGTAGACACGGTCATACTCAAAGAACAGTTGGACGATTTTGCATGGCCGCTGCTGTACGATGGTGCATCGGTGGCTAATCGCCCGGCATGGAAGGAGGCCGAATGGAAAGTACGCACGGCTGAACTGTCCCTGCGGCAGGGGCGCACCGGCGGCCTGCCCGAGCTGATGCTCACCAGCCGCTACACCTATAATATGCAAACCAACTTCGAGCCCGGCTTTAAGAATATTGATTTCAATGTAGCCAATGTAGGGCTGCGGCTGAACGTGCCGCTCTTCCAGGGTAATTATTACCGCGCCGCCAAACACAAAAACAAACTGCAGCTGGAGCAAGCCAGGCTGGAACAGGAACGTACCGAAGCCGCGCTCACCCAACAGCAGCAGGATTGGCTCTCGCAATACCACGCGGCATACAGCAAGCACAAGGTATTGCAGGACAAACTGGCGACGGCAAAAGAAAACCTGCGCATTGCACAACTCAACACCAAAGAGGGTGTAATGGAGTTCGACCAGTTCAACAACATATTTATGGATTACAACCGCGCCCGGATGGAGTACATCCAGAACCTGGCCGACGGCATATTATATCACCTGTTAAGCACACAAAATTTTTAACACAGATGAACAAGAAAGTTATCATAATAGCTTCAGCAGTAATTGCAGCGCTCATAATAGCGGGCGTAGGTTGCGGCAGCAAAGAGAATACCGTGCAGCCGCAGTTTAAGAAACTTACTTCCGCGGTATATGCATCAGGCACTTTATTGCCCGAGCAGGAGTACAAAGTAGTGCCTACGGTAGATGGTTACCTGCAGGAGCTGTATGTAAAAGAAGGCGACCTGGTGAAGAAAGGGCAGTTGCTCTTCTCCATCAGCAACGAGGTGCGCGAAGTGCAGGAGCAGGGTGCGGGTGCCGTAGTGGAATACACGCAGGCTACAGTCAATGAGAATGCCCCCGTGTTTAAAGAACTGGAAGGCCGTATGGAAGTGGCACGCATCAAAAAAGAGCAGGACGAACTGCAATACAAGCGGTACAAAAAGCTGCTGGAGGAAGATGCCATATCCAAAAGCGCCTACGAAAAATACTACCTGCAGTACCAAAGTTCGCTGAAGGACTACCAGAACATACAGCGCCAGTACGATCAGCAGAAACTAAGCGGCAGGTTGCAGTTGCAGCAGGCGCAAAACCAGTTGCAGCTAACACGCGCGCAACAGAATGTTGGGCAAATGAAGAGCTTTATAGATGGTATAGTGTATGATATATATAAAGATCAGGGAGACCTGGTGAACCCCAATCAACCCCTGGCGCTCATAGGTGCAGGCGATATGATAGCTAAGTTGTCTGTGGACGAAGACGACCTGGACAAAGTGTACGAAGGGCAACAAGTGCTTATCACTATGGATGCATATGAAGACAAGGTGTTCAAGGCGCATATCAAGAAAGTATATCCTGTGCTCAACAAGGTGGAGCAATCCTTTAGGGTAGATGCTGTATTTGACGAAACCCTGCCTGTGGGTATCTATGGCCTCAACCTGGAAGCGAATATCGTGATAGCAGAGAATAAAGAAGTAATGGTGATACCCCGCAGTGCATTGCTGAAAGGCGACAGCGTATGGGTAAAGAAAGATAAGGAAGAAGTGAAAGTGCCCGTTAAAACCGGCATAGCCGACGACGAATGGGTGGAAATAAAAAGCGGGCTGGATAAATCATCAACTATAATAGTAAAGTAATGAACTGGAAACTGGCTTTTCAAATAGCGGTAACGCACCTGCTTACCAAAAAGAAGCAGAGTATAGTGGCTATGCTGGGGGTGACCTTCGGTATTTCCATGTTCATCATCATGATCAGTTTCATGACCGGGGTGAACCAGTTTACCGAAGACATGGCTATGGACAATACACCCCATATACATATATATAAACCCCTGGAAATTGAGGACAAAAAAATTATTGCGCTGGACAAGGAACAAAAGGGAACAAATTGGTATGTAGTGCAGCACAAGCGTCCTAAGAACGAATTGAGTAAAATTAAGAACGGGCTGGCACTCATGGAGAGTATTGAGGGCATGCCGGGAGTGCGCGGCGTGGCTCCTCAGTTATCTACACAAGTCTTTTACAACAATGGCCCTGTAAAGATACCGGGCAACGTATATGGCATAGATGTCAAGCGGCAGGCGGAATTGTTTGACCTGGATAAGAAAATGGACATGGGCAGCCTCGACGAATTGCTCAAAGCATCGGATGTGATTGTAATGGGTAAGGGGCTGGCGGAGAAGATGAACGTGACCCTCGGCGACAGGGTGAGTGTGACAACGCCAGAGGGTGGCAACCTCAACCTGAAAGTAGTGGGTATCTTCTCCTTCGGCATTGCCGCTATGGACCAGACACAGAGCTACGCCACGCTGGCCACCGTGCAAAAGATATTGCAGAAAGACCCATCCTACATCACCGACCTGAATGTGAAGATGCATGATGTAACCAAGGCGGCAGACTTACGTGCTGATTTGGAAAACCGCATCAGCGGTGTCAAGATCGAGGATTGGGAAGAAGCCAACCAGTCGCTGCTGGCGGGTGAGCAGATACGCAACATCATGACCTTCGTGGTATGCCTTACCCTGCTGGTAGTAGCTGGCTTCGGTATCTACAATATCATGA
Organism: Flavipsychrobacter sp.; assembly: GCA_036568285.1. Taxonomy (GTDB): domain Bacteria; phylum Bacteroidota; class Bacteroidia; order Chitinophagales; family Chitinophagaceae; genus UBA5543. The sequence goes on from DATCSV010000297.1 coordinate 3,027, forward strand.
ACATGAATATCATCAACAAGATGAAAGATATAGCCATACTGAAAGCAACAGGCTTCCAGGGCAGCGATGTTACGGGTATATTCATGTTGCAGTCGGTAATGATAGGTATAGCGGGTGGATTGCTGGGTCTGGGCATCGGTTTCTTTTTTAGCTACCTCTTGTCCATCACACCCTTCCCGGCGGGCGAGTTTTTCAGGATAGACACTTTTCCTGTCAACTTCAACCCCGCGCATTATTTAATAGGCTTGTTCTTTGGCTTCCTCACCACGCTGTTTGCGGGTTGGTTCCCTTCGCGCAAAGCTGCTAAAATTGACCCCGTGGCCATCATCAGGGGATAAAACAGAATATTATGAGTGTAGTATTGAAAGCGGAAAATATAAGAAAGAAGTTCTACCAGCCATCGGAGTTTGAAGTGCTGAAGGGGTTGAACTTTGAAGTGAACACAGGGGAGTTTTTCTCCATCGTGGGCAAGTCAGGCTGCGGCAAGAGCACCTTGTTGTACATACTCTCTACTATGGATACGGATTATGAGGGTATGCTTACTATCAAAGGAGATAAACTGACCGGGCAGAAGCAGAATGCCCTCTCGGCCTTCCGCAACGAGCACCTCGGGTTCGTATTCCAGTTCCACTTCTTGTTGCCTGAGTTTTCCGCATTGAAGAATGTCATGCTGCCGGCACAGAAACTGGGTAAATACAGCGAAGAAGAAATAGAGCACCGTGCTATAGAAAAACTGAAACTGGTAGGTATGGATGAATACGCCCTGAAAGGTGCGTCACGATTGTCGGGTGGGCAGCAGCAGCGGGTGGCTATAGCCCGCGCGCTCATCAACGATCCCGCCATAATCATGGGCGATGAACCTACCGGCAACCTGGATAAAGCCAATTCCATGAACGTATTTGAGATATTCAAACGGCTGGCTGCCGAAAACCACCAGACCATTATCGCCGTTACCCACGACCCCGACTTTGCAGCCGGCAGCGACCGTATCATGGAAATGGAAGACGGTAGGATATTGGGCATATCAAAAGCAGGGGCGCTATCCGCGCATTAATTAATTAGTATTTTGTGCAGGCAACAAAAGGGAACATATTGGCAACCGATAAAGCGGCAAAGGACCTGCAGCAGATGCAGTTGAAAAAAGCGCCCTACGCGATGATAGTGGTTTTTGCCACTATCACCATGATGCTGCGCTACTACCTGATGCCCGAATGGGGCTGGTGGCATATACCCCTACTGGCTTACCAGGTACTGCTGTTCACGGGCTTTTGGCACCTGATAAAGTACATCAACAAGAGGCTGAACAAATACTATCCTTTTGAACGCGGGCCGTTAAAAAGAATGGCCTTGCAAAACCTGATTACGCTTCTCGCGATATCTCCGTTGGCTTTAGGGGGCTTGTATTTCGGGCAGGATTATATACCAGATTTTGTCAACATGCAGTTCCAGGCTACCATGCTCCTCATGTTTGTGGTGGTGATATTCATGTTCAATTTTGCTTTCTATTCTTTCCATTTCTTCGGCAACTGGCAGGTAACAGTGCAGGATAAGGCAAACTTGGAAATTCAGGCTGCGGAACTGGAACGCGAAAAGTCGGAACTGCAATACCACCACCTGAAGAACCAGGTAAACCCGCACTACCTGTTCAATATGCTCACCTCGCTGGACGGGCTGGTACATACCAATCCCGAGCTGGCATCCGATTTTATCCGCCACATGGCCAAGGTGTACAGGTACGTGTTGCAGCACAAAGAGAGTGAAGTGGTGAATGTAGACGAGGAACTGGAATTTATAGCGCACTATGTTCAACTGTTGCATATCCGGTATGGCAGTGGGTTAGTGATTGATATAGATATGTCGGATGAAGGGCGGGAGAAGGGAATAGTGATGATAACCTTGCAGATGCTGATAGACAATGCCATAAAGCATAACATAATACAGCAATCCGAGCCTTTGCGTGTGACGATAATGGATGAAGGAGATTACCTGGTGGTAAGAAACAACAAACAACTGCGCAAACAAATGGAAACATCTAATGGCAGGGGGTTGGCACAGCTAAAGCACCTGTACCAATACCTTACGGATAAGGAAATCATTATAGAAGATAAAGAAGACAGTTATACTATAAAACTGCCATTGCTATAAAAGATTGAAGATGAATATATTGATATTGGAAGATGAGCCGTTGGTGGCGGAGAGCCTGCTGAAACTGGTCAGGCAACTGGAACCCGGGGCAACTATTGCCGGTCCCGTAGATAGTGTGAAGGAAGCCCGTAAAAGGCTGGAACTGCAAACGCCTGATTTGATTATATCAGACATACAACTGGCGGATGGTATCAGCCTCGATGTGTTTACCGATTATAATATCCAATGCCCCATCATATTTACCACAGCCTTCAACGAGTATGCCATACGCGCCTTTAAGGTGAACAGTATAGACTACCTGCTAAAACCTGTAGACAAAGCAGAACTGAAAGCAGCATTAGATAAATTTCACCTGCTGCAAAGTAAATTCGGCAACCGGGACTACCTGCAACAGATCGGCGAATTGTTCAAAGATTTCCAGGGCGGTAAAAAACACAAGGAACGCTTTGCCGTGCACCTGGGCCGCAACGTTATACTTGTGCCGTCTGAGGAGGTAGCCTGTTTCAGTAAAGAAGAAGTGATATACTTAGTCAACAACGAAGGGAAAAAGTATATAACCGACTATCGGTCACTGGACGAAGTGGAGGAGCTGGTGGACCCTGCACAGTTCTTTCGTGCCAACAGGCAGCATATAGTGTCATTGCCTTATATCGCATCTATGCACAGCGATGAGGCCGGGAAAATACACCTGAAAATGAAGCAGCCCGGCTGCGGTGACATTATTATCAGCAAAGAGAAAGCGGCAGCCTTCCGCAGATGGGTAGAGGGGTAATTACTTTCTTATGAAATGCGCATTACAATCCACTACCTTACCATTGCGGTGGTACTGCTTGTAGTCGAAGTTGATGATTGTGTAATTCCTATCCAGGTAGCCCTCGCCCACTATAGTGTAATTGGTGGTACTCTGTTGGGGGATAGTCAGCCTGTTTTTATTGCAGTCAATAATGGCGTATATAACAGCATCCTGCCATAGGAAAACCAGTTTCTTTTCGTCGGGTCCACCAGGTTGAAAGTGCATATTGTTAAAGATGAGGCCGGTGCCGTCTTTGCAAATACAGGTGCCCCGGTAATAGCCCGAGGCTTTAGCAATGCAGGTTTTATCGTGAGTCGTTATATTGAAGGTTGCTGTGTGTTCGGTGCCTTTGGCACTCCTGGCCTTTACAGTAATAGGATATATGCCGCCGCTGCTTGAGTCGTCCCTTATATAAAGGTGAACAGTGAATGTTGGTTTGTCCGTAACCCTGTTGAAGCTGAGGCTAAGCCCTTCCGGTGCCCCTTCTAATGAAAGCGTTACCTGCTCAGCATTAGGTGATTGTAGTTCAATAGTCACATCTAATTGCACAGAGCCATTCTCTTCCAGGTCTACGTCGTGCAATCCCTTTATGGAGAACTCAGTAGTAGGGCCATCGTCCTTTCCGCAGGAAAAGATGACAAGAACCATGAGAAAGGCCCAGCCCCAATGCCATTTGTTTAACTTTTGGATATACACAGAAAGATAAAATTAAACTTTATTGTAATTAAAGGCAAGTGTTTACAACTATATTCCGGTACAAAACCGCTATTTATTTATCCGCTTGATGTTATTCGCTTGTTAAGTCCAATGTTTTTTTGTTATATGTCTGGGCGGTGTCACTACTTTTGATACAAACCCATATACTGACATATAAGGGTTGCCGTATGAGTGCTTGATTGCAAAGCATTTATGCTGCTGAGCAAAAAATAAAAACACACACAATGAAAAGGATATTAACGTCCATGCTATTGGCATTTGCCTTGTCACCGGCATTTATTTCTTCCGCAGTAGCGCAGTGGTCATTGGTGGGCAGCGCTGGTTTAAGCAGTTCAGTTGCCAACTATACTGCAATGGCAGTGGATAACAACAACACCCCGTATATAGCTTACTCCGACAATTCGCAAAGCAATAAACTTACCGTTGAAAAATATAATGGATCCAGCTGGGTAACCCTGGGTGGTACAGGAGTGTCTTCCGGTTCAGCAGAGCACATATCCATAGCAATAGATGGCAGCAATAACATTTATGTTGGATTCAGGGACGGTGCCCAAAGTGGCAAAGTGACCGTAATGAAATATAACGGCTCATCCTGGTCAACATTAGGTAGTGCAGGCCTTTCTGACGGAAGCGCATATTATATATCAATTGGGGTAAATGCCTCAGGCACAGTTTATGTTGCTTACCAGGATCAGACAGCAGGCAGTAAAGGTTCTGTGAAGCGGTATAACGGGAGCAGTTGGGTATATGTAGGTAGTAAAGGCTTTACATCCGGCCAAACGGACTACCTGGATATGGATATAGACGGGAGCGGCAACCTGTATATCGCTTACAGGGACAATAACATTGGCTGGAAGGCAAGGGTTATGAAATACAGTGGAAGCAGTTGGTCTACTTTAGGCTCTGCGGGTTTCTCATCGGGCGGCATATCAGAGATATCCATTGCTGTTGATGGAAATAACAAACCTTATGTAGTATACAAAGACTGGGCGCAGAGCAATAAAGCTACTGTGCAGGCATATAGCGGCAGTAGCTGGGGTGTAGTAGGTAGCGCCGGACTTTCTGCCAATGGTATCGGCTCGCCGGATATCGCTATAGACGGCAATAACACACCTTATGTTGTGTATAGGGACGACGGTAATACACAGAAGGCTACCGCTATGACGTTCAATGGTAGTAGTTGGTCGGCGGTAACTACGGCAGGGTTTTCTGCTAATACAGTTGACTATACGTCTATCGCTATAGCTCCTGGTAACAATACTATTTACGTAGGCTTTAAAGATAACGCGGTAAGTCAGAAAGCCACCGTTATGAAACATGCCGGTGCACCACCACTGGTGAATACATGGACAGGTAGCAGCAGCGACAGCTGGAATACAGCCGGTAACTGGTCGGTAAACACGGTACCAGCCACTTCTGACAATGTAAAAATACCATCAGGCCGCAGCCGTTATCCTGAGATAACCTCCGGTACAGCAAGTTGTAAAAACATTGAAATAGCCTCCGGTGCATCAGTAACAGTAAACGGCGGTACGTTGCGTATAGCAGGCAACATTGACAATAGCGGCGTTTTTGATGCTGAGAATGGCAGGATTGAACTAATAGGTTCCGTAGCCCAGGTTATTCCGGCTGGCGCTTTTAAGAATAACACGGTGCGCAACCTTGAGCTGGACAACAACGCAGGTGCATCTTTGGGTGACACGCTAAAAATAACGGACACATATTATCCTACATCCGGCAAGCTTACCACCAATGGCAAACTCGTGCTGAAAAGCGACTCGTCTCGTACGGCGCGCATAGCGCAGGGTAGCGGTTCGGGCAACTATATAGACGGAAATGTAACTGTTGAACGTTATATACCGGGCAGGCGCGCATTCCGGTTCCTGAGCCATCCGTTCGGCAATTCCATCGCATTAGAACAGTTGATGGACGATATAGATATTACCGGCAATGGTGGCACCACAAATGGTTTCACTGCTGTACAGGTGAATGCTCCCTCTGCTTTCTGGTTCGACCAGTTCAGCGCAGATAACAGCACTTATGGCAACAACCCGGGATGGAAAGATTTTCCAAGTGTATATCCGGCCTATTGGGATAAATATGAAATGGCCCGCATACTGATGCGTGGCGAAAAAGGCCAGGGGCTTATGGGGAATACATATACAGCCAGGGCAGTGACTATAGATATGACGGGCCAGGTGAACCAGGGTGACCAATTGGTCGGCCTTGCCAAGGGCAATAATTCTTACTTCGTTATCTGTGGCAACCCATATGCTTCGCCTGTACAAATGAGTCAACTGGTGAGAACGAATATCGCATCAGCTTTTGTGGTATGGGACCCCTACCAGGGGCAACGCGGTGGTTATACCGCACGCTATTATAGCTGGGGTTACGTACTGCCCGCATATGCAGGATTCGTTACGGCAATTTACAGCGGTTCGGTAGGATATATTAACTTCCTGGAGTCGCACAAAACCGGATCAACCCCGGCCGGGTTGCTGAAGCCAACTGCGCCTGACTTTAAAGTGGAGCTCGCAATAGAAGATTCAACGACATTCTGGGATATGCTGGCAATAGATTTTGACAGCACCGGTATGGCGGTACAGGACACATTTGATATGATAAAGCTGAACAATCCTGATGTAGACTTCTACACATTGTCAGAAGATAGTCAGCCCCTGTCTATAGATATGCGGCCATACGAAGAGAACAAGTCTATCAGGCTGGGTTTTATGCCTTATATGGAGCACAGGTTTGTGTTGAAAGTTCCCTCGATGGTGGTGCCTGCCGGTGTGAAATTGTACCTGCACGATAAGTTCCTGAACAAGACAGAGGAGCTGACAGAAGGTTTTGAATACTGGTTCGACGCTACGGCCGATAGCGCGTCATACGGCGAAAACAGGTTCTCTATAAATATGGTGGGTGCACCTGCAGACGTCAGTGTGCTGAACCACAGAACTGCTACTACTATGCAATTGATACCAAATCCTGCGCAGTCTTCAGTGAAGGTGGCTTTTGAGAAGGCGGAAGACAACGCGATCGTGCGGTTGATGGATGTTACAGGTAAGGTTCTTTTTCATGCCGGTGTTGCACACGGGCAGGGTAGTGTAACTATTTCTGTTGGGGAATTGCCTGCAGGCATATATATAATAGAACTGAACGGAAAAAATACCAGGATTGTAGAAAAGCTGATTAAGCAGTAGTTAACGAAGCATAAAAAACACGCAATGAAATACATAAATAAGATAACGCATTTGCTGTTGATGATCGCAGTATATTCAGCACCCGCCATAGTGTATGCCGGCGGACCGGGTTTTAAAGATGATGTAAAAACCTGGAATAGCAGTGGTGACGACGATAATGACGACGATAATAGCAATAACTATGGGGATGATGACGATAACAGTAATCAGTATGGCGATGATGACAATGGGGATGATGATTATAATGATGATGACGCCAACGAAATTCCGCTGGATGGAGGACTTGGTTTCCTGGCAGCAGCGGGTGCAGCCTATGGCGTAAAACGTGTCAGGGACAGGAAGGCTAAGAAATAATATGTTTTCATATAGTTATGAAGCGTTGGAGAGTACTTGTGTGCTCTCCAACGCTTCAATGTTTAAGAGCCATTGCTAACTATTCTTAGTTCCGGCGTACAACTCATATTCGAGCAAGCGGCAATCTATCTTGCTGTTGTAAAACTCAATACGACGGCTGGCTTTCAGGCCTATCTTCTTAGCTAGTTCCATATTGCCTGTGAATATATAGCCATGATAACCATTGCATTGTTGTTTCAGGAAGTCGCCTATGCGTTTATAAGTAGCTTCTAGCTCATCTAATTCACCCAGGCGTTCGCCATATTCAGGGTTGACGTATACCACGCCATTCTTCCCTGGTGGTACATGGGTGTCGGCAAAGTCAACCTTATTAAACTCTATGAGGTCGGCTACACCAGCCGCCCTGGCATTTTTAGTCGCATTGACGATAGCTTGTGCGCCGTAATCGGTCGCAATGATGCGCAGGCCGGGCACATCATCCTGTATCAGGTTCTCCAGCCGGCCCCGCTCTTCCAGGTAGATCTCTTCGTTGTAATTGCGGAGGTGCATAAAGGCGTAATTATCCCTGAACAAGCCGGGGCGTGTGTTGGTAGCGATAAGGGCTGCTTCAATAGCCAGTGTGCCTGAGCCGCACATAGGGTTTACAAATGGGGATTTCCTATCCCACTTTCCTGCCAGTATGGTTGCTGCGGCAAGTGCCTCCAGCATAGGTGCGCGTCCGGGTATTTTACGGTATCCATGCCTGGCCAGCGAGTCGCCCGACGTGTCAATAAACAATTCAGCGGCCTCCCCTTTCCAGAAGAGATGTATCACTGCCCCCGACAGTTCAGCACCTGTAGAAGGGCGCGATCCTGTTTTCTCCTGCATACGGTCTACAATTGCATCTTTCACGCGCAGGTTGGCAAACATATTATTATTGATGGTATCGTTGAACACATTGCTGGTCACGGAGAAATACCCGTCTTGCTGCAGTAAATTCTCCCACGGGTAGCTGTATACTTCCTTGTATACCCCATCCGCATCGCGTGCCTCGAACTGTTTCAGGCTGTACAATACCTGGCTGGCGCAGCGCAGGCTTAAATTCAGCCTGATACATTCATTCATAGTTGCATTGACGCGCACGCCTGTTACAAAAGCTTCCTCGATAATAAAGCCTAATTCTCTTACTTCCTGCTCTAAATACGGGGCAAGACGTTTGTTACAGGTAATGGTTACTGCGCTCTTCTCTTCGTATAATGACATATCAGCGATAAAGGTAGTACTGATTATTCAATACAAGTAAATAAGTAGCAAGGATTGGTTTTCAAGGTACCGGAGACATGATGGTATTTAGTAGGTATTTGTGGTTGTAGATGAAGATAGGGCAAACGGCCATACTGCATCGCATTGCTTATGTTTTAACAATAATTAGGCAATAAACTGTCATAGAAACCTCTATTAAAGGATTACCTTAACATTGCCTTTCGTACCTTTACTATCGTTACTTCTGTAACTGATCAGACAATTAGATTTAATTTCCGGCTACACGTTTTTTATCAATCCCGTAGCATTTCCAATTATGTTTTCTTTCTCTGGTATTTTTTAACTAAACAAGAAAGCATTATTATGGCTATCCTCATTTTTTTCGGCGCGATATGGTATTTATCACTTTTTTCGCAAACATTCTTCCACCACAGGTATGCGTCTCACGGGGCATTCCGCATGAGCAGGGGGTGGGAAAAGTTCTTTTTCATCTTTACTTACATAACACAGGGGTCGCATTATATGAGTCCGCGCGCGTATGCTATTATGCACCGCCTGCACCACGCTCATACCGATACAGAACAGGACCCGCACTCACCTAACTTTTCGTCCAATATCTTTTCTATGATGTGGCGAACAAAAAAGATATATACC
>DATCSV010000298.1:0-4938 GCA_036568285.1 Flavipsychrobacter sp.
GTTCAAGGCAAACACAATTATAAAGTCGGCCCCCATTTCCGAAGAAGACATACCCTCTTTACAACCTAACCAGTTTGTAATATCGCCCATACACATGCCGCTGCTCAAGGCTACCATGCTGGAGCAATTACTGCAAAAGAAAATCATAGCCATAGCATTCGACTCTATAAAGGACGATGCGGGTACTTACCCGATTGTGCGCTCTATGAGCGAAATAGCAGGCAATACAGCTATACTGAATGCCGCTAAATACCTGAGCAATGTACATAGCGGAAAGGGTATATTGCTGGGTGGCATATCGGGCATCCCACCCGCCCGTGTAGTAATATTGGGTGCAGGCGTGGTAGGAGAATATGCAGCCAGGGCCGCTATTGGTTTGGGAGCAGTGGTAAAGGTATTCGACAACTCCATATACAGGCTGATGCGCCTGCAGAATAATGTAGGCCAGCGGGTATTCACCTCGGTAGTGGAACCTGTAACCCTGGCAGAAGAACTGGCTACCGCAGATGTGGTGATAGGAGCGCTGAAACCGATTAACGGCATTACGCCCGTAGTGGTGAGTGATGAAATGGTAGCCAATATGAAGGCCGGCTCGGTGATAGTAGATGTGAGCATAGACAGGGGGGGATGCTTTGAAACCTCGAAAGTGACTACCCACGAGAAACCCATATTCAGGAAATACGATGTGGTACACTATTGCGTACCTAATATCGCTTCGAGTGTATCGCGCACTGCGTCAATGGCCATAAGCAATGTACTGATGCCTATACTGCTGGACTGTACGGATATGGGCGGACTGGAATCGCTGATACAGGCAAAAGGAGGTATCCGTAACGGCGTATACCTCTACAAAGGCTGTGTGACCAATGCGCCTATCGCCAAGCGTTTCGATTTTAAATATACTGATCTTGATTTGCTGCTGACATCGCAGATATGACATAAATGATATTGACTGTATGCCAAACAATCGTGTTAATAAAACCATCGCAGGCTACCACCTGCTTATGTTACTCTCGGCCGTTGACCATAAATTCATAGCCAACGAAGATTCGGTTATCAGGGATTACCTGGTGCAGGAGTTTCCCATACAGGTAGACCTCGACAGGGAAATGGAGGTTATCAGTTCCCGCAAACCAGACCAGTGGGAGCAGCACTTTCGTAAGATGATGGATGACTTTTATGATGACTCCACGGAAGAGGAGCGGAATAACCTGTTACAGTTTGCTATTGAGCTGACGAAGGCTGACAACGTAATTACCAAAGAAGAGAACTACTACCTGAATATGCTCTTCGATACATGGAAACCTGATGAGGCGTAACATTCTGCTGGCGATAAGACTAATTAATACAAAAGCCTCCGGTAAGGAGGCTTTTGTAGTTTGATCCGGTATATATAATGATTACTGCTTCACCATTTTTTGTGTCAATATTTCACTGCCGGTTATTACCTGCAGTACATAGTTGCCGGAGGGGAGTAACACATTGTTGGTATTTATTTCAAAGTTGTTCCGTCCTGCCTGCAAATCATATCTGCCGCTTAATAACACCTTGCCGGTGATGTCGAACAGTCTCACGTCCGCAACGGTCGCTGTCGCCAGGTGGTAGCCAACTATTATCCTGTCTTTGAAAGGGTTGTTCACCACTTGTAATTTGCTCTCACGCTTGGAAATATCCAGCACATTGTCGGGCAGGTTGATATTGTTGTCCACCAGGAAATATGCAGACCTTATACCTTTAAATTCAGCTTTGAACGAATAAACACTACCCGTTTGCACCAGCACGGGTGTCACTATTTGTGAGTTGTCCTTGTTCATCTGCGAGGCCTGCGCTGCTGTTGTAGCCAACACTTTTATTTTGGCCAGGTTAACACCCGACAGTTCAGAACTATCAAAGAATAACGTCAGCGTGTATTCTTCGCCACCTAAGTTGTTGGTTGTCTGCAATGAGAATTCTTTCAGAGATCTGTTCACCGAATTGTAGGGTGCACTCATAGCTGTGAGCCCTGCACCCTGTGCTGTAATAGATACATCGGAGCAACCGAGCGCATGTTTCGAGTCGACTACGTTGGCAATTACCTTACCGTTCGTGTCATTATGGAAGTAAAGGTTCTGTCCGGGATGTATTTCCCAGCGCCTACTGCTCGATATCGCTTTTTCTACTTCTAGCGGGGCAGTGCTTTGCACCAGCCTTACTACCGGTTTGGACACGCTGAAATAGTTGAATCCTGATGAGAACGAAAGGTTACAGCCACCCGAACCTGAACCTGCGTGGGCTATTGTACTGGCGTAGTTATTTGTCCCTATACCCAGCACATAGTCATTTTCCAGGCTTGCGTTTGCGTTGGTAAAACAGGTTTCTATAGCCAGGTTGTCTGTGCCATTCCATACCAGCGGCGCGCTGAAGGCCATCCTGTTCCAGCCTACCTGTGTGTTGTAGTTGCTGTTGTGATAGACAGTCGTTACAACAGGATTTCCCGAGCTCAGGTCTTTAATATTGGTTGGGTCAATTTTTAATTTAAAGTCGTTGAACGGCAGCCCGGAGTTCTTTTCCGTCACATTAAATTCCAGTGCAGAAATCGGTTCATTGGGTTTCACGCCTGCCAGGTGCAACTCCTCGGCAGTGATAATGAACTGCGTACGAGCCAGGGCGTTGCGGCTAAAGAATGGGGTGATACCTTTGCTCTTGATGTCGGCATTATTCACCCTTATTACCACGCTGTTACCCGTATCCGGTATAGTTCGTGATCCTAGTATGGTTATATAACAAGTGTCGTAAGTATAAGATGTGGTAGCATTGCTGCCGTTCTGCGCAATAGTGAAATACAACTTCAGCAATTTGTCTTTCGTTACATCACCATTGTCAAGGATGTTTACCTGCACATTCTGCGGTGCGCTGCTGCCGGCATTGAATGTAAGCTGGTTGGCAGGAATTGAGTAATCACCCCCATTAACATTACCGGTGCCGTTTATCGTAACAGTTGCATTGCCGCCAACAGGAGTGCCGATTACCCGCATGGGTATGGCAATTGTTTTAGACGAAGGGCAGGCTACACCCGTCACGACTTTGTTTACTATAGTGTCCTGTATTGCAAAACCGATCTGCGGCGCACATGGCATAAATGCAGCGCCTACGCCCACCGCATGCCATGCGCGGGTTACAGCCTCCACCTCGCGTGAGCAGTTGCCATACATTGCCACAGCCGCACTTATTGTGGCCGCGCGGCACGCTATATAGTCATCGGTGGGGTTGAGAGACAGTTCTGCTGCATAGGCGATATTAGCAGCCTTCTCTACACCAATGCCGGAGACTTCAAAGTCATTGTTCAGGTCATTCTTTCCTTTGCCGCCTTCTACCAGGAGATAGAACCAATAATTGAGTACGCCACTGTTAGTATGCACACCACATTGGTCGTTGCCTCCGTTGGGAGTGCAGCCTACCACATTCACCCAGTGTATGCCGCTGTGGCAGTCCGGATCCGTGAAGAGGTTGGGATTGCTCATGCTACGCAATGCACCCACACGCAACTCTTCGCCCACGCTCCACATTTGCTTGTCAGGTGCCGCGTAATTCTCTACCACAGCACCCCATATATCGCTGAAGCCTTCATTCATGGCACCGGATTCCCGGTTGTACACTAATCCAGCAGTGTGCTGGCAAATGCCATGAGCCAATTCGTGGGAGCAGACGTCCAGCGCAACGAGTGGTTCAAACCCCGAATTGAACATGCCGGTACCATTGCCATATACCATAAAGTACCCGGTCCAGAAGGCGTTGTTGTAACTGATGTCGTAGTTCAGGAAACTGATAATATCGGAACCTGCGCTGTCATAGCTCAACCTGTTGTGTTTCTTCTTCCAGTAGTCGTACACCATGGACGTGCCCCAATGTGCATCAATAGAATAGTCTTTACCCCAGCTCGTAGAGTTGTTAGTAAAGTCCACTGCTGAGCCGAAGTTAGTGCCGCCCTGCAGATCATAAGTATAGACGTTCCGGCCCGTATCTTCCAGGCTATATGTACCCGGACTGAGCAGGTATGTTTCAAAGCCTACATTTCCGCTATATACTGACTGCCCGGTGGCAGCAATATGTTTCATTAGTGGGTCTTTCAGCAGTACTTTGCTTGTTTGAGCATCTACATATATCCGGTCGTTGCTGATCGGCTCCTTAGCGAATATTTCAAAACGGTAAGCAAGGTGCAGTTCCTTGCCCGACTCATTGTTAGTAAAATCTTCTACCCATACCAATGTGGCCTTTGGATATTGAAACGCTGCATTACTTGTCATTCTTTTAGGTGCGCTGCTTTCCCACATATACTGTTTGGCATTAACTACACCCAGAGCAACATTCAACGCTTGTTCTTCTGTAATAGTGGGTGCAGAACCAAGAGAGGGTAGTGGTTTATACATGTTCGCATTAACAGCGGTAATCCTGTTGTTTACCACCATAATAGTAACGGCGCCATGTTCTACCGGTATATTATTGTGCCATAGGGCGTACTTGCTTACCTCCAGGCCGTTTGCTGCAGGATGCGTATACTTTAGCTTCAGTTGGTCTTGTTTGCCAAGTTCCAACAAGCCATGTAATAAACTTTCAGCGTTTTCAAGAGCTGGGCCTGCTTCTCCTTCAAATACAATAGTTTTTACCGTATTGTCTTTAGCGTCACGCGTGAACGTCTGTGCATAAGATGCAGGTAAGAGTGCCAGGGAAGCGGAAAATAAAATACTTAAGGGTATAAGTTTTTTCATATTATAAAATTTGGTGTTAAAAATACGGCTGTTCGGGCAGGAAATGAAAAAAAACAGGTGCATTTCGCACCTGTTTTTTTAGAGATATGACAATGTTAAGTCGAGATATTGCTGCTATTTACTAGCAGTATATAAAGTAGTGATACCGAAAGTCAACGGACGCGCGTTAGGTCCTTGAAAACCACATTCCTGG
>DATCSV010000299.1:0-4727 GCA_036568285.1 Flavipsychrobacter sp.
GGAACACTACAGGCCAGAGCATGCGTCAGTATATCTGCAAATTGATGCCCGACGGAAAGTTCGATACCAACTTTGGCATCAACGGATACTTTTTCTTTTCTAATGGTAATTCCACCAGTTTTAACTCCCTGGCAGAAGGACCTAACGGCATACTATATATATGCGGTACTGTTGACGTCAATTCATACAAGGTAGCCACACTGTGGAAGGTAGATGCCAATGGTATACCCAGTGCTACGTTTGGAAGCGGCAACGGTAAGGGCTCGCTGAACCTCGGCGCCAAATCAGACCAACTGTTTTTTGACCTGGAGGTGTTGGACAAAGGGGATATTTTCCTTGTAGGTGTATATCGCTTTGATGGCGGTGCGCTACAGCCCGTTACAGCCGTTTTTAAGGACGATGGCAGCTTGAACACCGACTACCATGGCGCAGGTTTCGACACTTTAAATATGGCACCGGACTATGGTACGATGTATTTTGAAAACGTTGCGAAAGATGCGGACGGGAATATGGTAGTGACAGGCATTGCTACGGATCAGTCGTTTGATTCGTACCAAGTGACCGCACGCTTTAAGAAGCAGGCTCCGCCTGTTAGTTCAGTGAAAAATGTAGCGGACGCATCTTACAGTGTTAAGGTTTATCCCAACCCATCTGCGGGGACATTCAGTGTCAAGACTGATGGCGGCTATAAGGTGAAGGCGGTCAACATCTCAGATATATCGGGCAAACAAGTGGCAGGCTGGCACAATGCACAGGATAGCTATACTGTACCTGCCCATATACCCAATGGTTTATATTATATTAGTATAAGTTTTGAAGGTGGGGTAGAGAATAGGAAATTAATATTAAACAGGTAGTAGTGTGGCTAATGCTGTAATAGCGTATTTAGAAAAATCAATCAACCCGGGCGGTACTCCTCAAAGGATGAAGGAGTGGATGGGTGCGATGCTGCTCTTCCAGGTGGCGGGGATGATATTGCCCGGAAATAGTATTGCTGAATTAACTGTTGCCGATATCATACTGGTATCGGCAACAGTATTGACTGTACTGGCCCTGTGGTGGTACAGGGAGCCAGAGCTACAGATAAAGCTGTGCTGGGTGTTTTTTTATAGTGGCATGCTGGTGCACCTGCTGGGTGCACTATACTACAATACCAATCGTGCCGATTTTGTTATGGTGACCAGCTGGGGTATTGTGATGTTCATCAGTGAGCGACGGTATTATATCAACTTCGCGCAGTTTATGTACGCGGTGCTGTGTGTCACCATCATGATTACCATACTTACGTTCCTTACCCTGGATATACCATTGCCACATGCGCCTAATAATATCCCGCTGATGGCGGTTGGTATGCTGACGGTAGCGTGCAATATATACCTGCTGATAACGGACTTCAAGTATGGTAAGCACAGGATGGATTATTTCGAACGGTACTTTGACAAGATCGCTGAGCTGAGTACGAGCCTGTCTAAAATACTGATGGTGGACAAACCCATAGAGCAGGCGATGTGGGATGTGACACGCGAATGTATTCCATTGTTGGGGCTGGAAGATTTTATTATATACCTGTACGACAAAGACAAAAACAGACTGGTGCAGGTAGCGGCATATGGGCAAAAGAGCGGTGAACAAAGCGGCATTTTGAACCCATTGGAAATAAAACCCGGAGAAGGTATTGTGGGCAGAGTGTTTTCTGAAAAGAAACCGGTGCTGGTAAAGGATACAAGTAAAGAACCTGACTACCTGGTAGATGACGCTACGCGCTATTCTGAACTGGCTGTACCCATATTAATTGGCGACGAAGTGTTTGGTGTGATTGACTCTGAGCATTCGCAAAGAAATTTTTACCGTGATACGCATATGCAATTGTTTCACGTGATTGCTGCGTTTTGCAGCATCAAAGCTGCGCAGCACGAGGTGCGCAGGCAGATACTGGAAGCTGAAAAGAACAGGCTGGAGGTGGCCAAAATGCGTGAACTGGAGCAACTGAAAAATAAATTCATTACCAATATATCGCATGACCTGAAAACACCGCTATCGCTGATACTGGGCCCGGCCAACCAGATGTATAAAACATCCGGAGACGAATTCATAAAAAAACAGGCGAGGTACATCATTAAAAATACTGACCACCTGATGGCGATGGTGGAGCAACTACTACAACTGAATAAAATAGAGCAGGGCATAGAGAAGGTGAACGTAGAAACGGTAGACTTGGACAGTATGTTGGCAGATATGAAAACACAATACACGCCGTTGGCCGAGGAGAGTTCTATTGATTTCATAATAAGAGGAGAAACAGGACTGTTGCTGACAACAGATAGTTTCAAACTATCACAGTGCATACACAACCTGCTACAGAATGCGTTTAAATATGCAACAGGGCAAATCATCCTGACCGCTAAACGCCTTAGGGACAACAACATCAGCATAAGCATAGCTGATGATGGTACCGGCATACACCCTGATGAACATAGGAAGATATTTGAAAGGTTTTATAAGATAGACATCAATAACCATAAGGGAACGGGGATAGGACTGTCGTTGGTGAAAGAATACTTATTACAACTCAAAGGGTCGGTAACTGTTGATTCAGCACCGGGTAAGGGTGCAGTATTTACACTGGTGCTGCCCGGCCTGGTTGTGGAACAAGCAACAGTGATAGAGTCGCCTGACGATGTAACTGTAGATGATAAGCAGCCACTGGTAGTAGTGGCAGAAGACCATATTGAGTTGAACGAGTTTATTGCTCAGAGCCTTGTGCAAAGCGGTTATCGTTGCCTGCGTGCTTACAATGGCAGAGAGGCGTTGCGGCTGGTGGAGAAGCATTTGCCTGATATTGTAATAACAGATCTTATGATGCCGGAAATGTCTGGTGAAGAACTGGTTGCGGCAGTGAAGGAGTCGGACAGTATAGGACATATACCCATAGTAGTACTGACCGCTAAAAACCAGGTGGACAACCGTATAGACCTGTACCAGGCAGGTGCAGATAATTATATCCCTAAGCCGTTTAAAATGGATGAACTGTTGGCGGTAGTTGAAAACGTGTTAAAGCAAAGGAAGAAGCTCAGGGATAAATTTTATACGAGGTATATGCCCGATGATGTGGTGACGTCAGCTAATGTTGCACATGCTGATGCAGATGGAGCCACACATGATAACCCTATAGTGAAACAGTGTATAGAACATATACTGGCCAATATTGAAGATGACGGGCTGAGTGTCAATACACTGGGCGCCGCACTGGGTATGGGTAGAAACAGGCTGCAGAAAGAGATAAAAACGGCTGCGGGCATGACACCGGTAGAGTTCATCCGTTCTATCCGCTTGCACGAGGCCTATAAATTGTTGCAGTCGGGCCAAAATTACAATGTATCCGAAGTGGCGTACAAGACGGGCTTTAGCAACCTGTCCTATTTCAGCCGTTCCTTCAAAGCACAGTTTGGCTATGCCCCGTCTGAGATGATGCCGGGTTAGTGTTTTTCTATGTCAACGGGCTCCGGGCCTGTTTTCAATAACGCTTCAGCCTTTTCTACTTCATCCGCACTGCCTTGGGCAATTACCAGCATGTTGCCGTCTTCTATATAGTCGTCATATTTCTTTGTTTCAGCCACTTTTATGCCTGCAACCGTGAGTGCCGATGCTACGCCGCCCGCTACCAGTCCAATGTCGAAACCGGCTATGGCACCTACAAGAGCGCCTGCACCATATAGAAATCCGAGGCCGGGTATGGCAAATACGCCAACGCCTGCCAGCACACCCAATACTGAACCCAGGGTAACGCCTGCGCCTACTTCTGCCCCGGCTACATTAATGATCTCCTTATCGCTCAATTTTGCTGTATCCCTGGCTTTATCTGCACGGCCGATAATGGAGAGATTTTTGGAGGTATATCCCGCTTGTTTCAGTTTGGTTATGGCGCCTATCGCCTTGTCATGCGAATCATAAACTACTATCAGGTTATTCATATCTGTACATTTTTACAGGTTAAGCATATGCCTGACCTGTACCAACAAGCTAAACCGATATTTGTTTATGATTGGCGTAACCGGTTGGTTACTTGTCTGTTACCCGTATTTCTACGCGGCGGTTTTTATTTTCATCTGCCAATGACCGCTCGGGCCAGGCAAGAGGTTCAGAAATGCCAAAGCCTTTATACTCCATTCTTTCCTTGTCTATGCCTTTGCTTACCAGGTAGTCGTACACTGCCTTTGCCCTGTTTTCAGACAGGCGGTATTCCTGTGTGTCGTAGTCGTAGCCATCGTGAGTAGTGTTTTGCAGGCAGCAGATGTGTCCTTCCAGTCTTATTTTCAGGTTTGGGTGGTCTTTCATCACTATGTACAGGTGAAATAACGCCACTTCAGATGCACTCGTTATCTTATGGCTGCCCGGTAGAAAATGTATATTGTCCAGCGTTATGCTTTCGTCTTTTTTTAGGTTCGCTATGTCAATTTGTGTAGGCTTCTTTTGCGGCTGCACAGCGGGCGCATTGCCGGAGATAGTTATGTCCACTTTTCTCAGGTCGCCCGGCTTTCCTCCCTGCGACAACTCTTTATACCCATGCCCGGCAGGGTTTATCCGCTCAGGACGAATGCCGCACTGTTGTAAACGCCATTCAACATAGTTTGCCCGGTCTACTGATAGGGCCACATTTTCATTTTTCCCAAAGTAATACCCCATCAGGTAAACATTGACGTTATGCTTTTTTATGTATTTGCAGAGAT
>DATCSV010000300.1:0-17807 GCA_036568285.1 Flavipsychrobacter sp.
AAACTTGATAATAAAGGCCGCTACTTTATGCCACATTCCAATTGTCTGATTATGAGGCGCAAAAGTACGGAAAAAATAACCGACCTATTTGCGCAGCAGGTAGTGCCCGTTGGCGTCCTGTTGAGCGTTTTTCCCGTTGAATTTAACACCATCCAGGTAGTAAGTGACCCCGCATACATGATGTTCGGCCCGGCTCATGAACTCTATTGTATCTGTATCTCCATCGGCCCATTGCAGCAGCGTGGTGAAACATTCACTGTTTTCACCCGTTACGGGCTGGCGCATATTGTCAAAATAGAAATAGTAGCTTTCCAGGCCGCCTGCACCGGTTTGCACCTTCTTTTTGGGGAGGGATTGGTCTGTATGACAGGGCTGGCGAGCTACCAGTGAGTCGAACGATAATGCACCGGGAGTGCCCGATGCCAGCAGATCCCTGCCATCAGCGTCTATAATGCGAAACGTAGCCTGGGGCACAGGGGCGGGCAGGTTCGCAGTGCTATCCGCACAATCATCAGTTTTGGTGCAAGAGGGTGCTGCGAATATTACAGCAGCCAGCAATACATATAGTATATAGTTATTTAACTTCATCGGGAAGGACTTTTATAAAGGATAAAAATATAAATTATTCTCTATCGAGGATGATAAACTTGTCAGCATCCTTCAAGAAAGAGAACTGCTGCCTGGCCTGTATTACAGTTTCCCTGTCTATGTTTACGGTATGGCATACTGCTGAGCCGGAATGCTGCCATATAGTTTCGCCCAGCGGACCGAATACGCTACTATCTCCGCTATAGGCGATGTTATTGCCATCTTCCCCCACACGGTTTACACCGATAGCATAACTCAGGTTCTCTATCGCCCTCGCCTGCAGCAGGGTTTTCCAGGCCAGGCTGCGGCGTTCAGGCCAATTGGCTACATAGAGCAATACATCATATTCTTCGTTGCGGTTGCGTGCCCATACGGGAAAACGCAGGTCGTAGCAAACCTGCAGGCAAATACGGATGCCTTTCACGCTTACTATCAGCCGCTTTTCACCTGCATGATAATGTTCATCTTCGTTGGCGTAGCCAAAGAGATGACGCTTATCATAGTATGCCATTTTGCCGTCAGGCTGCATCCAGATAAAGCGGTTGAAATATTTACTTTCATCTTCAATTATCAGGCTGCCTGCCAGTATACAGCCGTATTTGCGGGCTATATTCTTCATCCAGCCTACCGTAGGCCCATCCATAGCCTCCGCAAGGCGTTCCGGTGCCATACTAAAGCCGGTGCTGAACATTTCAGGTAGTACCGCCACTTCCATCTTTTCACCCACTGCGGCAAGGTACTGTTCGTATTGCGCAAGGTTCGCCTGCTTATCTTCCCAATACATATCGGGCTGAACTATTGTGAACTTCAATTGTTGTGCTGCCATCCGGTTTACATTTTTATTTAATACTTTTGGCCGGTACTAAGAAAAACACAAGATATGAGAAAGTTACTCCTTATCATGCTGATGTCTATGCCATTTATTTCCTTAGGCAAAGATAAAGATCAATTGTCCGGCCACTGGCGAGAGGTGAAAAGACTCACCAACAGCAAGGCTGTCAGCTTCCAGGACACAATATTTTTCGAATTCAAGCCCGGTAATGAATACATCTGGCAGAAGGCACACGGCTTCATATACCGTGGTACGTATAAAATGGAAAATGGCGCGCTGGATATCGGTATGCGCTACTTTACCATAGTAGAAAACAAAAAGAAGAGCCTGGTGCTGAAAGATGAGGCAGGTACTTACTACTTTGAGCCGTATACACCCACCAGCCAGATGACACAGGGCAGGGAACCCGAAAAATATGCACCCGTTACCAGCATCAACCAGATGGTGGGTACCTGGGACAAGTTTAAAGGTACCAGTAGCAGCACACAGCAGCAGATAGACTATACACGCACAGTGAAAAAAGTGGAAATATTCGCTAGCCCGCAGGATGGTAAGCTGGGCTATATATATGCCGGCAGGGATGGTGAAAATGCCCCATCGTGGTATGTAGAAAGCTTCTCAAACCAGACACTGTACTGCAATGGCAAGGACCGCAGGCAGTTTAAAGTGCTGAAAGCCGCCAATAACGAACTGATCATTGAAGAGAACGGGTTTACCTACTTTCTCAGACGATTCAAATAAACACAAAACAACATTCAAACATAGCGGGGTATTTACCCCGCTTATTTTTTTATGTATAGGAAGTAATAATCCTGCATACTCTCCTCCCTGGTATCCGGATTTAAAAACGCAGGCTTCAGTTCGCTGATACGGAAGCTCTTGCCGGTGGTCAACATGTCATATTCATAGCCCTTTTCTTCAAGGGCAGCCAGTCCTTCATCCTGTGTCAGCACATATTTGCCGGGTGCTATGGCAAAGCTATCTTTTGAGATAACCGCTTCGGCATAGAAGTGGAATGCATTCAGCGGGTCTTTCATACGATAGTGTATGATGTCGCGCGAGGGGATTTTCTCTTGTTCAATATATTCAGCCATCTGGTTGCCCAATTGGTAATCCATCAGCCGATAATAAAAATGGTTGGTCAGAAAAAAATTGCTGAGCATGATAGCCGACACGCTCAGCCAGAATAGTTTGGGTTGTATAGCTTTATGAACAGCCACAATAACCAATAAAACAAAAGCAATTATCCATAGCATTATCCAAACTGCACCACCCGGGAATACATAGGCTACAAGCAGTAGGGCAACCAGGAGCAAGAGGAAAGCAACCACCCACTGCACAGGTTTGAATATGCTATACAACCGGGGATATTTGCCCTCGAAGAAGTCCTTAAGTAATGCCGCTACCATAATAGCTGCCAGTGGGAATACCACGAAGATATAATGCGGCAACTGGTAACGCGATGAGCCCAGTGCGAGGTACGCAAGGACAAAACCTCCCGCCGTTATCCATTCCTGGTTTGCCTGTAGCCTGAATCTCTGCCTGATCAGTTGGATAATCTTTATTATTAAAGCAGGTATGAACAGGAATATCCATGGCAGGAAAGACCATAGCATATTCGTGAACAGGAAATCCAACCCCGCGCCATTGTTCCATGGGCTCTCACCTGTAATACGCCCGAAGCTTTGCGACCAGTAAAAAAAACGTAACCCCGACACTCCTGTCAATCCATTGACGGTCTTCCCGGGTTGTGCATCAAATTGCTGGTATAGCCCGATGCTCATAGGTATCAGCAGCACAGCAATGACAAGGATGCCTAACAGGTACTGCCATTGGAAAAATTTCTTCCATTCACGCTTTAATACCCAATCGGTACCGAAACAGAATATGGGGACGAGCAAAGCAATGGGCCCTTTACTCATCATGCCGAAGGCAATGGCAGCACAGCCTAACAACAAATGGTGCAGTTTGCGATGGGCATCCCATTCCTTTATCAGCCATACAGCGGTTATCACCCAGCTCATCAATACGGTGTCAGTCCGTATATCATTGCTCATGAGGAACAACCCCTGGCATGTGCCGAATATTAAAGCTGCCATCCGCCCCGTTGCCTCACCGTACAACAGCCTGGCCAACCTGTAAGTGGCGTATATAGCAAATAATGCAAAAAATATGGAGGGGAGTTTAAACCCGAAATTACCCACGCCAAATATCTTCATGCCCAGCGCACTTATCCAAAACAGGAAAGGTGGTTTATCCAGGTAATCAATACCCCGGTCGTACAGGTGTAGCCAGTTGTTACTCTCCATCATTTCGCGGCTTATTTCCGCGTACTGCGAAGCGTCAATATCCATTACACCCACCCTTACCGCAGATATATGTAATATTGCCAAAAGAATAAAAACCCAGGTTGGTATTTTAGGCATAAGCTTATTTTTCCCAACCGCAAAAGTAGTATCAATTTCAAGGAATGTTGCAGGTAAAATATTATCCCTTCGAGCTGGCTTTCAAATATCCCTTTACCACATACAAAGGCACTAAGACGCATCAGCCTGTATTGGTAGTGGTACTGGCTACACGCGGTGTGTTCGGTCTTGGCGAAGTGGGGGCAATATCCTATTACGATGTTACCATTGAAAATATGATGGCAGAACTGGATGCGAAACGCCAGTCTATCGAACGATACGCCATGACCAATCCGGAACGTTTCTGGCATTTTCTGCACCACCTGATGCCGGGACAGAACTTCCTGATGGCGGCATTGGATATAGCAGCCTGGGACCTGTTTGCCAAAACACGCGGTAAGCCGTTGTACAAGGTGTTAGGCCTTAATTGGGAGCATACCCCCATTACTGATTATACCATCGGCATTGACACGGAAGAGGAGATGCTGCGGAAGTTAAAAGAAAACCCGTGGCCGTTATATAAAGTAAAAATGGGCAGGCCCGATGATATAGATATTGTACGTTCCATACGTAATAATACCAATGCAGCTATACGTGTAGATGCGAATGAAGGTTGGAGTTTTGATGAAGCGAAAAAGATATTGCCCGAGCTGTTGCAACTGGGTGTGCAAATGGTGGAACAGCCCCTGCACCGCAGCGCCACAGAAGAACAAAAGGAATTAAAGGCCATATCACCCTTGCCCCTGTATGCCGATGAAAGCTGTCGTGAAGAAAAGGACGTACGTGCTTGTGCAGAAGGATTTCACGGAGTTAATATCAAGCTGACCAAATGCGGAGGTATAACACCTGCATTGAGGATGATAGACGAAGCTAAGAAACTGGGACTAAAGACTATGGTAGGCGCTATGTGCGAATCGACCATCGGCTCTGCGGCCATCGCGCACCTGCTGCCTCTGCTGGATGAAGTGGATGCCGACGGTCCGTTATTGCTGAAGGAAGATTTAGCCACCGGGCTGACATATAATAACGGCATTATCAGCCTGAGTGGAGAACCAGGACTGGGTGTACGTTTTGCAGGTAAAAAGTTTGAAAAATAATTCAGCACTCTATTTCTATTTTTGTTGCTCATGCAGGTACAGGATAATGTTTCGCTCCAACCATATAATACATTCGGCATAGATGCCCGGGCTACACATTTTATTCAGCTAACGGATAAAAGCCAGGTGCCGGAAATAACTACTGCGTGGCCCGGCGAAAAACACATAATAGGCGGCGGCAGTAACATACTGCTGACACAGGATGTAACAGGAATAACGATACTCAATCGCCTGAAAGGGATAGAACTGACAAAAGAAGATAACGACCATGCATGGCTGAGAGTAGCATCGGGCGAGGTGTGGCATGAGTTGGTGATGTACGCCATAGAAAAAGGTTGGGCGGGTATAGAAAACCTTGCCCTGATACCCGGTACAATAGGTGCAGCACCCATGCAGAATATAGGCGCCTACGGGGTAGAGGTAAAAGAAGTAATAGAGGAAGTAACAGCATGGCACTGGGAAGAACTACGGTACATCACACTCAACAATGAGCAGTGCCGGTTTGGCTACAGGGATAGTATCTTCAAACATGAGCTGAAAGGCAAAGTGTTTGTTACTGATGTACTGTTCAGGCTGAATAAGAAGGCGGCATTTAATACTTCTTATGGTGCTATAACGCAGGAGCTGGAGAAAATGAACGTAACAGAATTGTCTACAAAAGCTATAGCTGATGCTGTGATAGCCATACGCAGCAGCAAACTGCCAGATCCGAAAGTGATAGGTAATGCAGGCAGCTTTTTTAAGAATCCTTCTATCAGCAAAACACAATACGAAATACTGGAACAACAGTTTCCGGGCATGCCGTCATACCCTGTTGACGACACGCATGTAAAGATACCCGCCGGGTGGCTGATAGAGCAATGCGGACTGAAAGGTTATTCAGCAGGTAATACCGGTATCCACGAAAGGCAGGCACTGGTGCTGGTGAATAAAGGGAAGGCTACAGGCAAAGAGATATGGGAGTTGTCTGAAAAGGTCTTACAAACTGTGCAGGATAAGTTCGGCATTTTGCTCGAGCGCGAAGTGCAGGTCTGGTAATTAGGCTTCCTCGCCATTGGCTATAGGCACGGTAATGTAAAAAGTGGTTCCCTTGCCCGGTGTAGTTTCAAAACGTATTGTCCCTTTCCAGAATTCGATGATCTTTTTCGTCATGGCCAGGCCCAGTCCGGTGCCTGATGACTTAGTGGTAAAATAAGGCTGGAATATTCTGCCCACTGCTTCGCCTTCTATACCTGTACCATTGTCGGCAAATGCTATCAACGCATCGTTTCCTTCGGTGCTCAGGCTTACTTCTACCTTTCCTTCACGCTCAGCAGGTATGGCCTGGACGGCATTTTCCAGCAGGTTGTTGCATACCCGCAGCAACTGGCTTTTGTCGGTATATACTTCCAGACTGTCTTTATATGGTGTAAAGTGGACAGTTACCTCACTTTGATTTTTATATAGGTCGACAGTGCGCTGCAGCAATTCGTTCAGGTCAAACTTCTCAGGACGCGCTTCGGGCATCTTGGCGAAGTCTGAAAATTCTGATGCAATATAAGACAGGTTGTTGATCTGCTCGATCAGTGATTCAGATACTTTTTTTGCCAGTTCATTTACATTAGGATAGTTATTGTTGAGCGCCTGTTGCAGGTATTGAATGTTCAGTTTCATGGGGGTAAGCGGGTTCTTGATTTCGTGGGCTACCTGCTGTGCCATCTCGCGCCATGCGCCTTCACGCTCGCTCTGTGCCAGTAGTTTTGCATTCTCCTCCGCCTTCTTTACCATTTTGTTGTACTCATTTACCAGCAGGCCTATCTCATCATCATAAGGCCAGGTTACCGGCTCATTCTTGCTAAGGCTGAAGCGGCTGAAACTTTTTATAACGATACTAAGCGACTTAGTGATCCAGCGGGTAATAAATACGGTTAATACACCGGAAAACAGGAACACGAACGCGTACAGGTTAATCAGCCCTACCAATATGCTGGATATCTGGAAATTCAGCTCTTTTTCAGATGAGAAGAAGGGTACATTGATATAACCCAGGGTCAATCCCTCCTTATTACGTATAGGCTTGTAACAAGACACATAAGACAGCTTCCCGATCTTTTCGTCCTGTATCAGGAACTGGTTACCACGAACGCTCAGTTCATAATAAGCATCGGGTGGAATAATACGGGCGAACAGGTTGCGGTCATAAATATCTTCCTGGGAGGTGACAACAAGCACTCCACTGGCATGGTAAATATTAATATCAATTTTTTGCGCATTAGACAAGCTTGTAATGAAATACCTGAATGCTGTGGAGGCGACCAGCTTGCTATATTCATTGTTGCCATTATCTGCTTTATTTTCCTTCAGGTATTGTAGCGTGGCACGCTCTACCAGCTGCATTACCAGTTGTTGCTTACGGCGGCTGTTCTGCTTATACTGCAGGGTAAAGAAAATTATAGTGATCAAGCCTATAATAATGAAGGACACGAATACGATGCCCAGGAAGGAAATATGTATCCTTCGCCGGAGGGTAAAGTTCACCAGCTTTTCCTGCCGCTCACTTCTGAGTATAAACAACAGGTAAATACGATAGAAAACAGAGATCAGTGAAAGTATCATCTGCATACCGAACAGGTAAGAGAACAGCGTGATGCTTTCCAGCCAAAGCCTGTGGTAGCGTATTACAAATACAGTTCTGTCGCCTTGCCTGTACCGCAATTCAGAAGAACCCGCATATTCTGTGAAATGGTATTCGCCGGAAACGGTATCAGTAAGGTAGACAGGGAAGTTGTAGTCAGTAGTTTGTGTAAGCAACCTGTTGTTAACGTATACGGCATAAGAATAGCCTTCTTCGTTTCGGTTGCCTATAACAGTGCCTGGTTGAAGCAGTTCCGGGTAAACCGTTTCTCCGGTAGATTCCTTTACGGCCATGTCAATAAACACGAAGCCAATTATCTCAGAATTGCCGGAATCTGATTTGCCAATTGGTACCTGGGCCAGGTAGTACCGGCCTTCCTGTGCGTTTTCTCGGTAATACAAGTGTCTGGTGAGGGTGGGTTCGCTGGAGCGTACCTGCGCTACCAGGGTATTATAACTCAGGGTATCGTTGTTGTATAGACTGCGCCCCCGCTTATCGAATATCAACAGGCGCGACTGGTATTTGTTCATATGGCCACCCAGGTACAAAGCGTCGAACCTTTCGTCTATCTCTTTTCTGCCTGTCTTTTCAGGATGTACGATAAACGATTTCAGGACCGGGTCTTCTACTATGTTTTCAGATATTGCCTTGAAGGTGAATTCCGTTACATCATCCCGCTGCTGCAATACACTTTCGGCAAACGCCAGTCGCGCATCACGTTCTTTTACATAATTAAAATACTGAAGTACACCAGTGCTGAAGGCGAATACAAATGCGCACCAGAATATCATTTGCGGTGAAAACAGGTCGGCCACAGGTTGCAGATTTTTCACATCCAGCAGCATGATAAAAACTACCAGCCACAAAAGCAGCAGGTATGATACGGAAGGTGCCGTAGCCGTATCGCTCAACCATATCATGATGGACCCTATGCCAGCCACTAAGGCATATTTCATCCAACGGTTAGCCATTAGTACCCTGAGTTGCACGCTCAGAAGGTAGCCTACCATGAAAGAAGCTACTGTGATAACCGCTACAATAAACAGCCCGGTAATGGTATAAGTGGAGATTGTATAAAAATGGCTTACATCGAATGATATATTAGAATCGGTAATGAGGGAGCTGACAATATTGATATATCCGAATGAGTAAAGGAAGAAAAAAACAATAATGGCAACGGCAGATACAAACTTTACAATGGGTGATAGCTTTGCTTCCTTCAGGATGTCGTATCGGGCGTGGCGAACGATGAATATGATCACCCACAAAAATAATAGTGCGTTCAGTAGCAGTTGTCCTAATGAACTAAGTAGCGCGCTGCTGGCATACAGTTGTGGCCTGAAGAGTGGCAGTACGTCCAGGTTAAACGGAAATCCTAACCAATATGTTAGCAACCTGAAGGTGCCCAGGACAGTTACCAGGATCAAAAAACCATGCAGAAATGACTTATTGCGTGTGTAATAGGTAGTAATAAGCTGAAACCAGAATATGGTAAATAGTAATGCTGCCAGCATCAACACAATAATCGGTATGCCGGGCGGCCACTCGGGCAAGTTTTCTGCATTGAACTGCACATAAAAAACTGTATCGCCAGCATTATTGACTATAGGAAAACTGCCGGCAGTTTTTCGTGGAGAAACAACAGTGCTTAGTGGTATATAAGAAGCGGCCTCAAACGAGGAATGCAGGTAGTTGTTCTCGAACGGGTAGGTGGTAACAACAGGATAGAGCACTACTATCTTTTCATACGCTTTAGATGTGTCAGGTTCGATGCAGGACTTGACGAACTTACCACGCTCATGGTAATACAGTCCTTCTTTGCCGACGGGGGCCACGGGATGTTCGCAATCGGCCAATAATTTATTCGTATTCCAGAAGATGATAGTATCATTACGGTATCCATACAGGTTGTATGGCTGATTTGCCAGCCTGTCGATATCGTTACCTGTTAACGTTCCCGAGAATATCCTGTTGATGAGGTCATCATCATTGAGCAGCAGGGTAAAAGCATCTTCTTTTTCTTGCAGGTCGCGCTGTATAGTGGCAGCCATGCTGGCAGGTGCTACCGACCTGCGCGCCTGGTAATAGCGGACTATTGCCAGGCCCCACAACAGCAGGGCCAATAGCAGCCAACCTTTGTATGGATAGCGTTTAAACACTCAGTTATTCCATTTCTTTTGCCTTGTTCCATAGGCCGTCCATTTCTTCCAGCGTCATATCCTTCAATGCCTTATGCTGTTCGGCAGCCATTTTTTCAATATACTGAAAACGGCGTATGAACTTCTTGTTGGTTTTTTCCAATGCCTGCTCGGGGTCTACGTTTACAAAGCGGGCATAGTTCACTAATGCGAATAGTACATCGCCGAACTCCTCTTCAATTTTTTCTGCCCGGCCATTCTCTACAGCCTCGTACAATTCCTGCACTTCTTCATCTACTTTTTCCTTCACCTGCTCCACTGTGTCCCATTCAAATCCTACTTGCTTGGTTTTGCCCTGCAGGCGCAGTGCTTTTATTACAGCCGGCAGTGATTGGGGCACCCCGCTCAGGATAGATTTCTTACCCTCTTTCAGTTTCAGTTGCTCCCAGTTTTGCTCCACCTGCTGTGCATCGCTTACCTGTACGTGGCTGTAGATATGCGGGTGACGGGATACCAGTTTATTACATACGCCTTCTATCACATCCTCCAGCGTGAAAAGTTCCTTCTCGGCACCTATTTTACTATAGAAAACGATATGCAACAGCAAATCGCCCAATTCTTCTTTTATACCCTGCCAGTCTTCTTCTGTTATTGCATCAGCCAGTTCGTATGTTTCTTCTATGGTCTGCACCCGCAGGGTTTGCGCTGTTTGCTTTTTGTCCCATGGGCATTGCTCCCGCAGTTCATCCATTATCCGTCTCAGCCTGTCCAGCGATTTTGCGTAGTCCATTCTTTCTATTTTTCCTGCCATTTATAACCATCTACATTCAGACCTGCCAATTTTAGCACGCGGTACACCACCGTATACGCCACATCCTCCATCGTTTGCGGGTTGCTGTAAAAAGATGGTGTTGCGGGGCAAATGATACCACCGGCTTCTGTCACAGCGGTCATATTTTTTAATTGTATCAAATTGTATGGTGTTTCGCGCACCACACATATCAGCTTTCTACGTTCTTTCAGCATTACATCGGCGGCACGCGTCACCAGGTCG
This sequence comes from Flavipsychrobacter sp., assembly GCA_036568285.1. Taxonomy (GTDB): domain Bacteria; phylum Bacteroidota; class Bacteroidia; order Chitinophagales; family Chitinophagaceae; genus UBA5543. The sequence continues at coordinate 10,729 of DATCSV010000300.1, forward strand.
TTGCTGATGCCGGAGGCAATACGCCCCACAGTACCCATACTGCAAGGGCAGATGATCAATGCCTCGTATGTAGAACTGCCTGACGCGAAGGGTGCCATAAAATCATTTTTGCCCCATACTCTGAATGGATAATCCCTGTAGGCTTCGTTCCCCAATTCGTATTGCCACACGGTATATGCATTGTCCGACCATACCACGCTCACCTCCTGCAACTGGTCGCCCAATTGCTGCAATTTATCCAGCAAAACCTTGGCGTATATTGCGCCGCTGGCACCCGTAACCGCTACCGCCACTTTCATATATTGATATTAATAATTATCACAAGACTTTAACAAAGCTACATGGAAATAATCGTAAATTCGTATGATTGAATGTAATGAATATGAAACAGGTAACAACGATATTACTAGCTATAATTCTGTTTGCAGGAACTGCTCTGGCAGGTGAAAAGGGCAAGGGCGGCATCAACTGGATGACATGGGACGAAGTGCAGGTAGCCATGAAAAAACAACCTAAAAAAGTGTGGGTAGATGTATATACCGACTGGTGCGGATGGTGTAAGGTAATGGACCGTAAAACGTTCAGCAATCCCGATGTCATCAAATACATGAACGAGCATTTCTACGCGGTTAAGTTCAATGCAGAAACTAAAGAAGATATTATGTTCATGGGCAAGAAATACGGCTTTGCCCCGGAGCATAATGCCAATCAATTGGCTGCACAGCTGATGAACGGGCAAATGTCTTACCCTACATTCGTATTCCTCGAAGAGAATTTTCAGAACCCCTCACCCATACCCGGCTATCAGCCAGTACCACAGATGGAGATGATACTGAAATACCTGGCCGAGGGTAAATACAAAACTGTAAAGTTCGACGAATACAGTAAGAACTTCCAGCCAACCTGGAAAGAAGGCGAACAGCAAAAGAGCTAAGCTACGAGGGCATTATTGTTGCACAATATGCCTCATATCAGTTTTATAAAACTTACAGACACTCGTCAGCCCGCAGCGCTCACATTTAGGCCTGCGGGCTACGCATGTATAGCGGCCGTGCAGTATCAGCCAGTGGTGGGCTTTGTGTATCAGTTCTTCGGGTATGTTGGCTACTAATTGCTTTTCTGCCTGCAGTACGTTTTTAGCATTGGTAGTCAGCCCTATCCTTGCCGATACACGGAATACATGTGTGTCTACCGCCATGTTTGGCTGTTCAAATATTACCGAGGTAATTACATTGGCCGTCTTACGGCCTACACCAGGCAGCTTTATCAATTCTTCCACCGTATCCGGCACTTCGCCTTTGTAGTCTTCTACCAGCATTTTGGCCATACCCATCAGGTGGCGGGTTTTGTTATTGGCGAATGTTACACTACGTATTATGGGTTCTACATCTTCAAACTCCGCTTTAGCTAGTAGCTCGGGGGTGGGGAATTGCCTGAACAACTCTGGCGTAACGATATTCACCCTTTTATCAGTGCACTGCGCGGAAAGAATAACCGCCACTAACAGCTCATAGGGATTCCCGTAATGCAGTTCTGTCTCAGCCACAGGCATATGCTCCTGGAACCAATCAATAACGTACTTGTACCGCTCCTTTTTAGTCATAGAAAAAACCCGTTATTCTTTTGCAAAATAACGGGTTCAGACTATTTATCCCATGCTTTATTTCTTTCCGTCTTCAGGCACAAAATCCAGTACTGCGGAATTCATGCAAAAACGCTTGTAGGTGGGCGCAGGGCCATCGTCGAATATATGCCCCAGGTGCGAGTCGCAGCGGCCACAGGTCACTTCAGTACGCACCATGCCGTGGCTTCGGTCTTCAGTATAATTCACACTATTGGGCCTGATAGCTTCGAAAAAGCTGGGCCAGCCGCAACTGCTGGCAAATTTCGCATCCGACTTAAACAGGTGGTTGCCGCATACGGCACAGTAATAGTCACCTTTAGTATCAGTGTTCCAATACTCCCCGCTAAATGCCCATTCAGTGCCTTTTTCCCGGGCTATATTATATACTTCTTTAGATAGTATCTTTTTCCATTCTTCGTCGCTTACATCCAGTTTAGAGGTATCTGTGCGCGAGTAGTAGGGATTGTCTTTCTTTGTATGATCCATAGTTTGTTTTTTTTGAGCATTGGTGCATTGCGCCAGCAACAGGCAACTGCACAGCATGATAAAAATACTTGAAAAGCGCATACACATCGTTTTATATGTTCAAGAACTATTTACGCTGTATAGACGCAAAAAGTTTCAAAACCCTGTTAAAGCTTTGTGAAGTTCGTGATTATGACGAGAATCATGCTCTATAGGCCTATCAATGATTAATTTTACAGCCTTATGGAAGCAAGATACATCAGCGCAGGAGAAGCGGTTAATATCGTCAATAGCGGCGAAAGAGTATTTATACATGGCAGTGCTGCCACACCTTTGCACCTGGTAGATGCATTGTTGAACAGGGCGGGTGAAATCAAAGATATAGAGCTGGTGTCTATCAGTACACTGGGCAAGATAGATTGGAACCGACCGGAAGTAAAAGAGTCATTCTATCTCAATTCGCTATTCGTATCCGCCAACATACGCGACTGGGTGAACAGCCCGTACGGAGATTATGTGCCGGTATTCCTCAGTGAGATTCCTTATTTATTCAAAAATGGTATACTGCCGCTGGATGTGGCGATTGTTCATGTGTCCGCGCCCGACAAACATGGTTACTGCACGTTAGGTACTTCTATAGACGCTGCCTGGACTGCTGTACGCACTGCTAAAAAAGTAATAGCACAAGTAAACCCCCTGATGCCACGTACCCATGGCGATACCCAGGTGCATATATCTAAATTCAGCGCTATGGTATGGCATGAAGCTCCATTGCCCGAAGTAGACTACGCGTGCAAAATGGATGAGGCATCGCTGAAGATAGGCGAACATGTAGCCGGGCTGATAGAGGACGGCTCTACCCTGCAAATGGGCATAGGTTGCATACCAGATGCAGTGCTGCGTTGCCTCAGCAACCACAAAGGATTGGGCATCCATACCGAGATGTTCTCTGACGGGGTGATACCACTGGTAGAGAGCGGAGTAATAACCAACGAGCATAAAAAGATACGCCCCGGTAAAATAGTCAGCACCTTTACCATTGGCACCCGAAAATTGTATGACTTTGTGGATGACAATGCCAATATATCTTTTATGGATGTGTCTTATGTGAATGACACCGCCATCATCCGCAAAAACCCCAAGGTTGTTGCTATCAACAGCGCATTAGAAATAGACCTGACGGGGCAAATATGCGCCGACTCGCTGGGCACGTATCAATACTCAGGCATTGGCGGGCAGATGGATTTTATGCGGGGTGCTTCTTTATCGCCGGGCGGCAAGCCTATTATTGCACTACCTTCTGTTACAAGCAAAGGCATATCCCGCATTACACCCATGCTGAAACCTGGTGCCGGCGTAGTAACAACCCGCGGGCACGTGCATTATGTAGTGACCGAATACGGGGTTGTAAACTTATACGGAAAGAATATGGAGCAGCGTGCCCGGCTTCTCATCAGCATCGCCCACCCCAACCACAGGGAAGAACTGGAACGTGCTTTGTACAGCAGGTTTGAGCGCGTGTAAGCTATTCGATATGTTGTTTTAATAGTTCAAGGGGCATCTCATCGCCTACGTATTTGGCGTAGTGCGCCAATATTATTTTCCCGGTTCCATCTATTAAAAAACTAGCGGGCAGCCTGTTTAGGTTGCCGTCCTGTTTCATTTTGTTTTTGAAGAGCCTGTTGCCCGCTTTCATTTTTTTGAATATGCCATTGAACATAGAGCTGAATGTCTTGACCCACGAGCGCTCTACTTTGTATTGTTGATATAAAGCCAACGTAGGGTCGCCGACCATAATAGTTCCGGTGGTATCACCGTCCAGGTACCGCAATATATTAGCGGAATCCGACTCATACACGGCAACTACTTTTACACCATGCGACCCGAAGTATTCCATCTCTTGTTCTATTTCATGAAAGCGCAGATTGCATACCGGGCAGCCTACATTGCGGTGGAAGCTGATAAATATTTTCGCTCCATCTGCATCCGGCACCTTCACCGTTTTGCCATGTACATCTTTTACTGTAAAGGCAGGGGCCTGCTCGTTTTTCTTCAGCATAGTTTTTTTGTTTTTTGCATAAGCGTTCGTGATAGTTGCTAATAGCAACCATGCAATGAATATTGGTTTCATAAACTGATAATTTACTTACGTACAGCGGCTTTCTTTGCCTGTTGCAGGCATTTATACTTCTGGTTGTTGAAAGTATGCGGGTTTTTATACCTCATTTCGGCCATTATTTCCTCCCGCCTTTTATCGGTATAAAATACCTGGTATATAAGTGTGAGGCAATGATCTGTAATTGCCGCAAGAGCTCTGTTCAGCAGGGTCTGCTTTTGAATCTCTACGGCTTCATGCTCTTTGGCTGAGTGAATTTCAGCCATATCCTGCATAAGATGGTTGGTCTGGCGTTTAACATCCCGCAGCTTCTTCAGCCAGATATTAGAAGCTATGGAAAAGATATAGGTCTTCAGCGATGAGGTCAATTCAAAATCGTCTTTGGGTACCTTGTGTAACAGCACTATCAGCGTTTCCTGGAAGACATCCTCTGCATCAGCTTCCGAACCGTTATTTTTCAGAACGAAATTCCTTACTGCAGGGTAATAGAACTTGTACAAGATGTTGAAAGCAGCAGCTTCGTTTTGCTGTATGCCGGCCAATATTTTTTCGTCTTCCATCAGGAGTCTTTATTATTAATACCCAAAGCCTCTAAAAATCACCCGTTGATAATAATATTATTTCTCTTGTGCAATGTTATATGATTTCGTCTCGTCATATCCATTGTTTATATTGATAGCTGTAGAGACATTTCCACCATATACACATTTGCAGCCTCAATGTCAAGCGTATTTCCCACGTTTTTTGGCACAACCTATTTGCCTAACATTGTACCGGTAGTATTGAGTACTCCATTTTTTTTAAACAAGCACTGCAATGAAAAAATACATCACCGGCATATTGACACTGATATGCATCACTGCACTACTCTTTTGTGAATCATGCTACTCCGTACGTATAGCATCGAAGCACGCCATACCCGAGCCCAACGTTATGCCTGGGGGTGAAGGTTACTGGCGGGATAAACAGGTCCACATACTGGATACTACTGTGAAACTCAAAATACTCGAATCGGAAGCTACAGTTTTAAACCTCTGTCCCGATGGTTTTCATAGCATTGAGTACAGGGTAACATTAGGACATGTATTACTCAGCGGCATCACCCTGGGCAAGACGAAAAAGATCAGGCTGAAATGTAATTGCGTAAAACCTCAATAATATTTAGACTATGGCGACAACAGCAACACACCTCATTAACCAGTGGGATACCTTCCACCAGAACGGCCCCTTTCCGGCGAAGATGGTATTGAGTACGAAACCTGAGGCGCGGCATATCATGCCTATAGCTATTGACCGTTATAACGATGCCGCCGATGAAATACGCCGGCTGATAGGCGATGCAGTAGCACACCAGGAGCGTTTCAGGCCATATGGCTCTACATGGTCGCTGAATAATATAGCACACCAGCAAGACAGGATGCACCACAACGCATTCATGAACATAAAAATAGACATATCCGCTGCAGATGTCCATCAACAGTCACCTTATACCAGTGACAATCTCTTCTTTTTCCAGTGTGGCAATACTATTAAGGAAATCTCCCGCTACCTGTTCGACAAAGGTAAATCGCTGAAGACAAGTGGCGCCAGCAACGGGCAGACTATAGCCGGCGGAATATCTACCGGTATACATGGTTCGGCAATGGATGTTGGTTCCGTACAGGATTACGTCGTAGGTATCAATCTGATCATTGGCCCTGGTGCAAGTGATGTGGTATATATTGAACGGCACACCAGGCCCGCGCTCAGTAATGCCTTTGCAACAAAAGTCAAATCGAGGGTTATACGTAACGATGCGCTTTTTAATGCGGCATTGGTTGGTTTAGGCTCTTTCGGGTTTATCCATGGCGTAGTGTTGGAGGTTGAAGATATATTCCTGCTGAAGCGCTATGTGAAATATATCAAAAAATCCGAGGCGCTTGACCTGGCTGAAAACATGGACTTTCCCAATTCTACATTCGTTATTCCATCGGAGACGGATGCTAACGGTAAACCTCTGCGACCATACCATTTCAAAGTATATGTAAACCCCTATAATCCCAATGAAGATTATGTGGCCGAGGTGATATATAAGAAGCCATTTACGCCGGGATACCCTGATCCTATTCCTTCAGTAAGAAAAGCGGTGTACAAGGAGTTGCCTGATTTCATGGTAATGCTGGCATCTAAGTACAACAGGGTGATACCCCTTATCATCAACGCCATGAAGGGCACGTTGTTCCCCCAGCTCGACTCAGAAACAACAGGTACATTGGGTGAAATATTCTGGGATTCGCTACACAAGGGACAAGCCTTTGCGGTAACCATTGGTATTGATAATAAAGACACTACCAAAGCACTGGATGCATTTCTGCACTTTGTAAATACCGAAGGGCCAGTGCCGGGCGCCATCGCTTTCAGATTTGCTAAAGCTACGGAGGCGACACTGGGATTTACCAAATATCCAATGACCTGCATACTGGAAATGGACGGGGTTCTGTGGGACAATGGGCCCGGTATAATTAGCTTTAGTAAGTTCCTTACCCGATTTATCGAGGTGTTCCAACAGGCGAATATTTCATTCACCATGCACTGGGGTAAAAATGCCGACTGGGCTTTCCCCGGATTGGTAGATTATATGTTCGGCAATAAAAAAAATGAGTGGATAAACGCGAGGAGCGCTTTGCTGACACAACAAATGGCGGATGTATTTTCCAATGATTTTATAGACGATACCGGGCTGTCTAATTACAATGCTGCTGCCAACCCGGGGCTTATCGTATCCCTTGACAAAAGCGGCGCCGCTGACCCAACTGTATAACATGTACACAATAAAAGACGCTGGTGCTGTGACATGGTCACAGCACCAGCGTTTTTTATTGCGTACATGTTATA
>DATCSV010000301.1:0-4460 GCA_036568285.1 Flavipsychrobacter sp.
TGTACTGTCACCAGGTTTGGCATCAGCCCAAATTGACATTTGCAACGAGAAACGCTGCCAGCCACTAGTGGTCGTATCTAGCCGGGGCTTACCGGTCCCCCAATAGAACTTATACGTTGTATCTTCTTCCAAAACATTTACCCATGAAAATCCGCTATCACCAGACACCTCAAGTTTTCCAAATGCTTTTCCTGCAATGTCCATTTTATACCAGAAATGTGCTTCAAAAGTTTCATTTGGGTCAAATGGCACATAGTGGTTTTTGTGACATTTAATGTAAAAGGTAGATGTGTCATTTGGCCGGTAGGTATTGACTGTATCTGTGACAATCGCATTAGATAATGATCGTGCAGAGATAAATGTCGTTTTTTGCGGCTTGCCGATTTGCCAGATATTGATTGGATTGGATATGGTATCAATTATGAAAAATGGAATATGTTGATTAACATCGAAATCAAAATTTTGTCTTGAGCTATATTGAGAAAACCCAGGACTGGAAATGAGGATCAATATTGAAAAAAGATAGACTCGCATAGGATGGTATTTATACTAAAGATAATTAATTTATATATCCACTCTGCAAGCCTGTGATGCAGCAGGCAACAGAACGCAAGTATCACATATTACTCTACCGAAGCTTTTTCATTATTTGCAGAATTAAATAAAAGTTGTAAATTTGTTATGTAAAATATAACCGCATGAACCACCCTCCACCATGGGCAATACAATTATGCCCCATATCTTATACAGCAAAACGCCCCTCAATAAGGGGCGTTTTGTTTGGAATATCATTTCCCGAAAGAAAACTGTTTTACTTAACAAAAGTTAACAAATACTATGCAAGTCGCTCACTGTCAGTTAATTGCAAAGGCGTGATTTTGCTAAAATTTAAACCCGCCTGGCAAGTAGTTAACAGAATAACAACACTCACGACTAACTTAAACCGATACCCCGAAATCTCTCAGCGCATCATTCAGGCTGGTTTTTTTGTCGGTGGATTCCTTGCGTTGTCCTATTATCAGTGCGCAGCTTACCTGGTATTCACCGGCACTAAACTTCTTGGTGTAGCTGCCTGGTATTACCACACTGCGTGCGGGTACACGGCCTTTGTATTCTACAGGCTCCGCACCACTTACGTCTATAATCTTGGTGCTCTGCGTAAGTACTACATTGGCACCCAGCACGGCTTCTTTTTCTACACGTACACCCTCTACCACTATACAGCGCGAGCCTATGAAAGCTCCATCCTCTATTATTACGGGGCTGGCCTGCAGGGGCTCCAACACGCCACCTATGCCCACGCCACCACTCAGGTGTACGCCCTTGCCTATCTGCGCACAGCTACCAACGGTGGCCCATGTGTCCACCATAGTGCCCTCGTCTACATAAGCGCCTATGTTTACATACGATGGCATCAGTACTACGTTTTTAGCCAGGTACGCGCCATAACGGGCAACAGCATGCGGCACTGCACGTACACCCAGCGAAGCATAGTCTTTCTTCAGCAGCATCTTATCATAAAACTCAAATGGCTCTACCGTCCATGTTTGCATGGGCTGTATGCCAAAGTACATGAGTATGGCCTGTTTCACCCATTCGTTCACTTTCCAGTTGTCACCGTCGGGCTCGGCCACGCGCAGGCGGCCTTTGTCCACTTCTTCTATCACCGCGCGAACGGCATTCTTATATGTATCGTCTTTCAGCAGTTCCCGGTCGGCCCAGGCAGCCAGTATCAGTTCTTGTACCATAATCATATTTGTGCGGCGAAAATAAGAAAGCAATCTTTTAACCCCAACTTAAAAGACTTATTGAATGTCTTATTTTTTAAATATTTAGTGACATTCGGCAGACAATCTGCTCTGCCGGTTATTGTAAATTACAGTCTTAGATTTCGATGCTTATGAAAACAATTTGTACTCTTTTATTGATCTGTATCACATACACGGGTTTCGGAAGATCGAAACAGGCATATGAAAAACTATGCGAGGTAAACAAATGCTGGACGGAACAAACGGACGTGCAACAACTGGCTTACCCCGTATTTGACAACCGCAGCGAGCGGGAATGGATACGCACGCACCTGTCGCTGGTAGAGCAGACACTGCGCGCCCGCAATACTGCTCATCTGTCAGCACAGCAAAAGGCGAACAGGCTGAACGCGCTGGCGCATCTCAACCAATACTGGCGGGAAGGTAGTTTCCCTGTTAACGACCAGTACAATTACCGCACACCTATATTCATAGATAAGTACGATAACTTTTGCGCGGTAGGCTATTTAGTAAAAGCTACCGGGTTTGAGCAGGTGTCGCGCAAAATAGCCGCACAAACTAACCTGGCCTATGTACGCGAAATGAATTACCCTGAGCTTTTTGCCTGGGCTACGGATTTTGGTTTTACGGTGGATGAACTGGCCTGGATACAACCGGGCTACCCGCCGGAAACATACTTACAGAATATAGGTAGGGGTACAGATGGCAATGTATTTGAACTTTGCCCGGACGATGGCAATGGGAGATTATATGTGGGTGGCACATTCACTAACGTAGATAGTACAATCGTGGCGAACAATATAGCCTATGTCACTGAAGAAAACGGCGTTTATACATGGCATACTATGAATAACGGTGTAAATGGTCCTGTATATGCAATACTTGCTTCAGGTAAGAACGTGTATGTTGGCGGCAGTTTTACTAAAGCAGGTGGAAAAGACGTCAACAACATTGCATATTGGGACGGAACAACATGGAATGCACTTGGCTGCGTTGATGGAGTCGTAAATGATATGGTCATGTTCCGGGAAGAGCTCTATATAGCAGGAGATTTTAACTTATGTGATTCTGTAAGCGAGATAAACTTTGCGAGGTGGAGAGGAAATAAATGGGAGGATTTTACTTCAGGACATGCGCATGGCACACTGGAGGGAAAGATCAATACAATGTATACAGATGGCGCATTCGATATAGTGCTGGGTGGCAAGTTTAGCTATAATGGCGAGCAGCAAAATATTATTGATTATAACTATTACGGAGGTTTTGTTAAATATAGTAACAAGATAGACAATGAAGTAAATGACATAGGATACAGCCAATATGAGGGTACAAGATACGCTGTTACTACAGGTGATGTAGATAGTACAAAGCTAGTATTGAAATTAGGCAGCAATAATTATTGGGGTGCTATTTATCAACTGTCATTCACCGGATTGAACGGCCCGACCGTAAAAACAATATGTGCGCGAGGTAACGAGATGTTAGTAGGCGGAGATATTCAATTTACGTCTTCGATACAGCCAGGACCCAAGGGTTCTAACGCGGGCCGGCTATATCAGAACCAGCTAGTAACGTATGATGGCATATGGGTAGATAGTACAATCAATGTAATGACGACGTTTAAGGGTAAGCTAATAGTCGGTGGAGATTTCAATAATGGATATAACGGCAAGTGGTCTTATGGCAACTTAAATAGTATTGGGCACTGGAGTGGAACCACTGACCTACCTGTTCTTGAAACAGCGGAAAGGTTATTGAATATTTTCCCCAACCCTGCCACTGCGGGTAACGAGGTGACGATCAGGAACAACATAGGAGCGAAATATTTCAGGTTGTATGATATAACAGGTAGGCTGGCGGCAGACGCTGTAATAGATAAGAACAATAAGGTGCCAATACCGCAAATGCCGGGGGGGCTGTATATAGTGGAATTGAGCAATATAAATGGTGAAAAGGCCGTTAGTAAATTAGAGATAGAATAAACTGCGATTTGCGTTTTTCATAGAGTAAGCCTGTCCGCAATTGTCGGTGGGCTTACTTTTTCCAAAAAATTCAGAAAATGAATTTGGAGAAATCCGAAAGCTGCCTATCTTTGCAATCCCAATTCGGGAAAAAGCAAAAAGGAGGCATAGCTCAGCTGGTTCAGAGCATCTGCCTTACAAGCAGAGGGTCCGCGGTTCGAATCCGTGTGCCTCCACAGAATAAAGCCTCACATTTGTGAGGCTTTCGCATTATGGCTCATGTATATATACTATACTCGCAGATAGCCGATAAGTACTACACAGGTAGTTGCCACGATTTGGCAGAAAGACTGAGTGCTCACCAATCAAAGACATATTCGGATAGTTATACAGCTATGTTGTCTGCTGATTGGGGACTGTATTTCCAAATAGATAATCTTGAGTATGAGCAAGCCCGAGGCATTGAGCAGCATATAAAAAGAATGAAGAGCCGCAGGTACATTGAAAATCTAAAACGATACCCGGACATGGCTGAGAAATTGAAAATCAAGTATAGTTAGTCCGCAGTTTGTCCCGATGGCTATCGGGACCGTGCCTCCACAGAATAAAGGGTTTCAAGGTTCAGGCTTTGAAACCCTTTTGTTATTGCAAATTTTAGTCCGCGGTTCGTCCCGATAGCTATCGGGACCGTGTGCCTCCACAGAATAAAGCCTCACATTTGTGAGGCTTT
>DATCSV010000302.1:0-9363 GCA_036568285.1 Flavipsychrobacter sp.
ATTTTTCGCTTTGTTATATCCCAAAGCAGTTGCATACTTGCCACAATTCCGTCCGGCTCTCCCGGGTGGATACCGTTGTTGATAAATATAATGACCTTGCCCTGTTCTTTCCAACGGGCTATATCAAACTTACCATCCTGCGAATAATAAACCACCTGCAGGGAATCGTCAGTATCTGTGGGGCCTGCTGTATGGACTTGTATCGTGGAATGCTCCCTAGCGAGTGATCTGTAGAACTGAAGTACGTCATCGTACAAAGGAGTTTTACCTGTGTGCTCAATACCATGCGGGTTGACAATGGTTTGCGCAAACAATGGCGGGGCAAATAGCATTACCACAATAAGAACAATTATCCTGTGCATATGCCAAAGATAATACGCAATAATTAAGCTAATGCAGGCAAATACATTGCCGCGTGCGGAAGTAATAGATTGTCCGTAAATAGGTTACGCACCTACTTGAACTGCAGTGGTAGCCGGCTGAACAGGTGTCTGCTGCAACACAAACTTACCAGGCGGTGTAGGATGCCTTTGAGGACGGGGCATTCTACGGTTGGGAGCGCAGGACTGCATAAGGGCAATCGTAATAGTCAGTACACCTGAGATGATAAACGCTTTTTTCATATAGCGTGAATATACTACTCATCCTGAAAAAAAACAAAGGACTGAACAAAATTTTCACGAGTTGGTTCTGCACCGCAATAATCAGCAAAACAAAGGCCAAGCTGCTATTTTTTTATATATTCGGCCCCACTGCACAATATGGTACAAATAAGAAAAGCGACACCCGCAGACACAGGGGCAATAAGACGTATAGCGGAGGAGGTATGGCCTGTGGCCTATATATCAATCATAGGTGCTGAGCAGGTGGCCTATATGCTGGAGCTCTTTTACAACGAAGACACTATAGTGCAGCAAATAAAAACAGGGGAACAGACGTATATACTGCTGGAAGAAGATGGGCGGCCGGTGGGTTTTGCTGCATATAGCCCCAGGGCTGAACATACCGGCATATATAAACTACACAAACTCTATTGTATCAGCACACTGCACGGCAAGGGATATGGACGTATGTTGCTGGAAGGGGTAGAAAAAAAAGCGCGTGCCACAGGGGCTACCAGGCTCGAGCTAAACGTTAATCGTCATAATCCCGCCAAGACTTTTTATGAAAAAATGGGCTATGCCATAGCATACGAAGAAGATATAGACATTGGCAAGGGATATTGGATGAATGATTACGTGATGGGTAAGGACCTGTAAGAGTTTATTACTCCCCTGCAAATAGCCGCTCCAGCGCCCAGGCCTTCAGGCGCATTTCCTCCCATTCACTTTCAGCAATACTATCGTAAGTAATTGCCCCACCCGACTGGTAACTTAACCTTTCTTTCTCCGCATTGTAAAACAAGCTGCGGATGATCACGTTGAAATCAAAATCAGCACCGGGGGTAATGTACCCCACTGTGCCCGAAAATAATTCCCTGCGTGTGTCCTCATACCTGTCTATCAGCTCCATCACTTTTATCTTGGGTGCACCCGTCATACTCCCCATAGGAAAAGAGTACTTCAACACGTCGGTAAACGGCCTTTGTTTATCCAGCCGTCCCCTGACTGTAGATATCATCTGGTGTACCTGCGGAAAAGTATAAATACCAAACAATTCCTCTACTTCTACACTACCTGTTTCGCAACTACGTGCCAAATCGTTGCGCACCAGGTCGGTTATCATCACGTTTTCAGCCCTGTCCTTTATACTCAGGTACAAGTCTTCTTTTATCCGTGCGTCAGTTGTCTCGTCTTGTCCACGCCTTGCAGTACCTTTTATCGGTTGCGAAATGATATCATCCCCCTGCTTTCTTATATATCGCTCAGGGCTGGCACACATCATGTAATTCTGCTCATTGCGATAGTAAGCGGCAAAAGGGGCGCGCGACAACTGGTTAAGCGCATTGAAGACCGGAACAGGTTCAATGTGTACATTCTCCGCAAAGCCCTCGTTACAATAATTTATTTCGTAACAGTCCCCTTCCTTTATATGGTTGCGCAGTGCGTTGACGGTATCGATATATGTTTGCTTTTCCGTTCGTCTCGCAAAATTCGTTTTGGGAATATGATGCGCAATTTCCACAGGGCTGCTCATTATCTCCTCAAATACGTGTTCAGGAGAAGTCGAAATAGTTTCAATCACCAGTTCCTGCTGACCGGTGCAGATGTAACAGACTACTTCTGGCTGAAAGAAAAAGAAATCAGGAAAACCTGTTTGGGCTTTGTGTCGTGATGAGAGCTTGGGTTCCAGTTGGTTTTTGTAATCATAGTTGATATGGCCAAAGAGCCAATCCTTGTGTTCGTTATGAAACTTGTACAGCTCGCCAGGTTCTGCTACAGGTACAAAGCCATATACACCTGCGCCCAGCAGAAATTCATAGCGGCTGTATCTATCAGTGTAATTATTGCTATCCAGCAAAAGAAGAATGCTGAACTGTTTCGACCAGTTCAGCATTCGTTTTTTTATATTTTCCTGTTGTTCAGCTTTCAGGCTGAACGATGCTTTATTTCGTTGTACAGGCATGATGCTTAAAAATCGTCATCATCGTCGTCATCGTCAAAATCATCGAAATCATCGAAGTCTTCTTCCAGTTCAAAATCATCATCGTCACCGGCTTTCTTTTTACCGGCTGCACCAGGCTTCGATTTAGGCATATCAAACTCTTCGAAATCTTCGTCTACTTCTTCAAAGTCGTCATCGAAATCGTCATCGTCATCCAAATCATCATCGTCATCATCCAGGTCGTCATCGTCATCATCTTTCTTCGACTTGGCAGCCAGCGGTGTGTTGATAAGGCGCTCAAGCAAGGCGCTACCGGTTTCTTCTTCTGTTTCTTCCTCCGGCACTGCTGTTGTTAACACACCTGAAGGAGTGACTCTTACAGATGAGGTAGCGGTCTGTTTGTTCTCTTTTTTGACCGCTGTGGTTAGTGTTCCTGATTTCATAGCACTCGTATAATTTTGATTGCTTAATTATTAATTGCTTTGGCTAAATTCCCAATTTTTTTTTAGATAAAAAGTATTTTGTCAGTTTTTTTTCAACAGTTGGTCGCGCCCTGTACCGTTGGAAATATATGCTATATCCGTGCCTAAATATTGTGCCACGAAATCACAATATTCTTTAAAAGACTGCGGTGTTTCCTCATATGTCAAACATTCGTTGATAGGACGTTCCCAACCTTCAAACGATTTATAAACCGGCTCTACCGTTGTATGGCAAAGGTCGTATGGCATTTCGGCTGTTTCCTTGCCGTCTGCAATATAGGCAACGGCAGCTTTCAGCGGATTAAAATTATCCAGCACGTCTGTCTTAGTTACTATCAGCTTCGTCACACCACTCAGCATCACTGCATACCTTAATGCTACCAGGTCTATCCATCCGCAACGACGCGGCCTGCCCGTAGTTGCTCCAAACTCATTGCCTGCCTTACGTAGCGCTTCACCTGTTTCATCCTCCAGTTCTGTAGGAAAGGGTCCACTGCCTACGCGTGTGCAATATGCCTTGGTAATACCATACACCTCACCTATGGTTGATGGCGCTACGCCCAGGCCGTTGCAAACCCCTGCGGCGATGGTGTTGGATGAAGTGACATAAGGATAAGTGCCGAAATCAATATCCAGCATGCTGCCTTGCGCCCCTTCAGCCAGTATTTTCTTGCCGCTTTTGAGGTGGCCGTCCAGCCAGTATTCCGCGTTTACAATCTGTAAGCTACGCAGAAAGGCTACCGCTTCGAAAAACTGCTGCTCCCATTCCGTAATGTCAGCTTCGTAGTCGTATTGTGCCAGCAATTCGGCATGCTTGTTTTTCAGCTTGGCATAACTGGCCTTGAAGTTTTCTTCATCCTGCAGGTCCCCTACCCTCAATCCATTCCTGCCCGTTTTATCCATATAGGCGGGGCCTATACCCTTCAGCGTGGAACCTATTTTTTCTTTTCCTTTCGCAGCTTCCGATGCGGCATCGAGGGCGCGGTGCGTTGGTGTAATGATGTGCGCACGTTGCGAAATGAACAGTCTCTCCTTCAGGTCGGGTTGCAGGGCGATGATCGTTTCTATTTCTTTTTTCAGTGTTACGGGATCTATTACCACACCGTTGCCTATCAGATTGAGGCAATGCGGCTGGAAAACGCCGGAAGGAATAGTGTGCAACACCACCTTCTGTCCATTAAGGTACAATGTATGCCCGGCATTCGGGCCGCCCTGGAACCTCGCAATTATATCATAGCCGGCAGCAAGGTAATCTACTATTTTGCCTTTCCCTTCATCACCCCACTGCAGCCCCAACAGTACGTCAACCATATAATTTTATTAAAACAGGTAAAGCAGCAAAACAACCCGCTGCCATATTCTTGTATCAGTAAATCAGTATTACCCGGCAAATGTATAATACCGTGGGATTTTTTTTTCAAAAAAAATAAAATAAATCCCGGCACGGAATTTAAAGATGACTATCGCTAACTTTACCATAAGTACAGTTATTAAGTAATATGTCAGGCAAATTAATGCTGGATATGAGCGGGGCCACCGAGGAATTCTTTTCGGACACGGCTATGATCGGTATAGGCAGCGCCATGCCGGGATACAAATTTTGCCTGGCTGTTAACAATGCTTTCGACTTCTCCTTCAGACGCGAACCCGAAAGTGATGTTGAATTCCGGCCCGCGAAAGACCAGGTACATTTTTTCTCCTTGTACCAATACCAGGAGTTGCATAGTAGTGCCACGCACCTTTTGTACAAGTTGCAGAGCGAAAAAAAAGCCTTGCTACCCGAAATAAAACAGCTGGACTACCTCTGGCTTATCAGCAGCCCGGCAGCCGAAGCTGAAGCAGCTACATTTGTCGCACACTTACGCAATATGCCCGAAGTACAACTGGCGCAAATTATTGCCCCGGAATTGTTAAAAAACCTGAACCACTTACTGATATAGCAGTATATTGCGTTATTAAAACACTCCACAGGTAAATAATAGAATTATGTTAATTCGTTTGCAGCCATTAGGCGCATACTTGTATTTTTCTATTTTTGTTCCCTGTCAAACTATTCTTGCATGAATTATAGCAAAGTCAACAACCTCGTTGGTTGGATTACCGGTATTATTGCCACAACTGTTTATTTAGTAACAATGGAGCCCACGGTCAGTTTCTGGGACTGTGGCGAGTTTATTTCCTGTGCACATAAAATAGAGGTCGGTCACTCACCGGGTGCCCCACTGTTTATGATGATACAAAGGCTCTTTGGCCTGTTCGCTTTCGGCGATGTACATAAAGTGGCTATGATGATGAATGCATGGTCGGCCATAGCCAGCGGATTGACTATTCTTTTCCTGTTCTGGACCATAACCCACTTTGCACGCAGGCTGATGATAGGCCGTGAGGGCGAGCCCGACGGCAACCAACAAATACTGATAATGGGGGCAGGCCTGGTAGGGGCATTGGCTTATACGTTTTCTGATACATTCTGGTTTTCTGCAGTTGAGGCGGAGGTATACGCAACGTCATCCTTCTTCACAGCATTAGTATTCTGGGCCATCCTGAAATGGGAACATGTAGCCGACAAACCGGGTGCCGACAGGTGGCTGGTATTTATCGCATATATGATGGGCCTGTCTGTGGGTATCCACTTGCTGAACTTGCTGGCTATACCTGCTATTGCTATGGTGTACTATTTCAGAAGGTATGATGTCACTCCGTTTGGAACCTTCATAGCTTTCCTGGTAGGTTGCGCTATACTTGGCCTTGTGCAGTTTGGCGTGCTACAGGGGCTGCCGATTATCGCTTCTAAGCTCGACCTCTTCTTTGTTAACAACATGGGCATGCCTTTTGACACAGGTGCGTTTGTATTCATAGCATTGCTGATAGCCGCACTGGCATGGGGTCTTGTATACATTAAGCGTAAAGGCTGGTACCTGGCTCATACAGGTTTGCTTTGCCTGATATTCATAATCATAGGTTTCACCAGCTACCTGGCGCCACTTATCCGCTCACGTGCTGATGTGCCTATTGATATGACTAACCCCGACAATGCTATTAGCCTGGTATCTTATATCCAGCGTGAACAGTTCGGTTCTCAGCCCTTATTATTCGGACCCGATTTCGATAAACGCCCGATCAACTACGATGAAACGGGTAAAAGATATGTACGCTCTACTAAAGACGGCAAAGACTATTATGAGGAAGTAGGTAAAAAAATAGAGCCTGTTTTTGACGGCGCGGACAAGCGTTTTTTCCCACGTATATGGGACTATAACGACCCTCAGCACATCAGGTTCTACCGCCAGTACCTGGGACTTGCAGAAAATGAAGCACCTTCCGCTTCAGACAATTTCCGCTATTTCTTCAACTACCAGATAAACTGGATGTGGTGGAGATATTTTATGTGGAACTATGCAGGCCGTCAGAATGATATAGAAGGTCAGGGCGACCCGAAGAACGGGAACTGGGTATCCGGTATCAAGTTTATTGACAATAACATACGTGGCCTGGGTGACATTGACGCACGTAAGGCTGAAGGCTTTAACGATGGTTATAAAAACACCCCTTCGCGCAACCAACTGTATATGTTGCCCTTTATCCTGGGTGTGCTAGGCCTGATATTCCAGTTCAACCGGAATAAGCGGGATGGTATAGTCGTACTGGTACTGTTCTTCTTTACAGGTATTGCTACCGCTATATACCTGAACATGGCCCCTCTACAGCCACGTGAAAGGGATTACGCCTTCGCAGGCTCTACCTACGCATACGCAGTATGGATAGGATTGGGCGTACTGATGATAAATGAATGGCTGAAGAGATACCTGAAAGGAGCTACAGGCGGTGTTGTGGCCATCGTATTATGCCTGGCTGCAGCGCCGGTGCTTATGGCGGCAGAAGAGTGGGACGATCACGACCGCTCAAAGAAAAGGCTGGCACACGCTACCGGAACTAACGTACTCAGCTCGTGCGCACCCAACGCTATCCTGTTTACCTTCGGCGACAATGACACGTACCCGCTATGGTACCTGCAAGAGGTAGAAGGTTTCAGAAAAGACGTACGCATCATCAATATGAGCCTGCTGGGTATCGACTGGTATATTGACCAGCTCAACCACAGGATAAATGATGCCATGCCTGTGCCTATGATATGGGACAGGGAGCACTACCTGGGCGACCGCAGGAACTATATGCGTTATGTAAAATCACCGCAGATACCATCGGACAGGTACTTCAACCTGGCTGAGATATGCAACTTCATCGTATCGGATAATCCCGATGCCAAGGTGCAATTGTCTGACGGTAGCAGGGAAAACTTCCTGCCTACAAGAAACTTCTTTATCCCACCTGTGAGTAAAGAAGAACTGGTGGCTAAAGGTTTGGTAGCGGCCGCTGACACGGCACGCATTTCTACCGAATTGAGGTTTACATTCCCCAAAGAAATAGCCTACAAAGATGATTTGGCTACACTGAATATAGTTGCTGCAATAGCACAGCAGGGTTGGGACAGGCCAATCTACTTCAGCGGTGGCCTGCCGGGCGACAACTATATAGGTATGGATGACTACATGAGGCTGGAAGGCGTAGTGTATCGCCTGATGCCATACAAAATGCAAAGCCTGACACCCGGCAGCATGATGGGTGAAATAGGCAGCATCAACGTAGAAAAATCGCTCGACCTGTTCCTGAATAAATTCACATGGGGCAATGCACACCGTAATGATGTGTACTTCGATGAGAAGAACCGCCTCATGTTTATGGCATACAAAATGCAGGGCAGCAGGTTGGCTATTGAGCTGGCGGCTATGGGCAGGAACGAAGAGGCTAAGCAAGTGCTGGACAGGATCAAGAAGGGCATATCTGAGTATGCATATCCATATGACGTGATGGCATACACTATGGCTATGGCATACTATACCATTGGCGATAAAGCCAGCGGCAGGGAAATAGCCTTGAAAATGTCAAAACTGGCCGCAGACGAGCTGGCTTACTACCAGACGTTGAAGGATGATGGCAGGGCCTCATTAGCCGGCGAGTTCAGCCGTATGACGCAGATCATCGGCTCGTTGTCTATGACAGCTAAGGAAAACGGCGACACCGAAACCGCTGAACAACTGGAAGCACAGGCAAGAATGATGCAGGCCAGGATGGGCAGATAGTAATAATATCATAGTTATAGCACAAACCGCCTTCTTTGTACAAAGAAG
Organism: Flavipsychrobacter sp.; assembly: GCA_036568285.1. GTDB lineage: Bacteria > Bacteroidota > Bacteroidia > Chitinophagales > Chitinophagaceae > UBA5543. The sequence goes on from DATCSV010000302.1 coordinate 8,216, forward strand.
GCGGTTTGCCATTTAGATTTGATGACAGTTCATTACACTCCCTTCTCGACCCTCTATCGAATACGAAATACAAAGAGAAGAATCAGAATTTTCAGTTTGGGGCGTCAAAGGCCAGGTCCACAACCGGTGCGAAGCTAAAACGGAGGTCTTCAATACAGCTACATCAGAGGGAAGACTCTGCGGTATAAAATAAATCCGCCCCAAAAGAGAGCGGATTTTATCAATTAATTACCTGTCAATATCATCTTATCAGGCGCCGATACGGTGCTTCAGCTCATGCACCTGTGAGTCCCACAGGTTTTCCTGGTCTTTAATATCTGTCTTATCAGCAAAGTCGGTTATTGTGAGTATGGTCTCGTTGGTTACAGGGCTCTGTTCTATCCTGAACTCAAAAAACTCATCATCGTCGTAATAATCCCAGCGGTAGCGCACATATTCGTTCTCCAACTGGTCTATCTGGTAGGCAATGTCCTCTGAACCGTTCCACGAAAAACGGAAGGTATTGTCGCGCTGGTCTACTTTATCGGCAAACCATTCTGACAGCCCTACGGGAGTTGATAAAAACTCATACAATATCTGGGGTGAGCAGCGTATCGGGAACTCTAAAGAATACATCAGTCTGTTCTTATTCATTTGGGACTATCTTATGCTGCAATAATATAAAAATGGTTGAACAATCAAAATTTTTAAAACTAATTCAGGCTAAATATTTTGTATCACCATATCAATCGGTTGGAAAATGCCTGTTAAGGTATTCTTAATTTTTTTTGGGTTGAATTGCTTCAACCCTTAGATTTGTCTTAGTAATGACATTTTTTAAGGGATCCCGTAAAGGGTTTATTTCTTGTTTTTAAAAATATAGTTCTGCCTATGTCTATGCGTCAGCTTAAAATCACGAAGTCGATTACGAATCGTGAAAGCCAATCCCTCGAGAAATACCTGCAGGAAATTGGTAAAGTAGATTTGATTACCCCGGAAGAAGAAGTGCAACTGGCCATCCGTATCAAACAAGGCGACCAGATAGCGCTTGAAAAACTCACAAAGGCCAACCTGCGTTTCGTGGTGTCTGTAGCCAAACAGTACCAGAACCAGGGCCTGTCTCTCAGCGACCTGATCAACGAAGGAAACCTGGGCCTCATTAAAGCGGC
>DATCSV010000303.1:0-3598 GCA_036568285.1 Flavipsychrobacter sp.
CTATAATATAACCATAGGTATAGCGGGTGCAATTTTTGCAACTGCCCAAGAAAAAAATCAGACCAACAATTATTATCCTTAAAATCATTCTTTAATCAAATAAAATGTATCCTTGAATGTTGCTTGCTCGATCGTCAGTAATTTATATCCTGCTTTTCTTATCTCCAACCCGACTGTAGGGCAAGAACCCAATCCATCAAATCCAGTATGAGCCATAAAGCCTATGCGTCCATGCTGGTCTGTTAGAATTGTATCGTCTGCAGATATATGTTCGATATTTGTAGATAAAAACACTTTTATTTCAGCACTGTCCACAGGCAAATTTGTAGTCTTATCCAATACAATTGACTCAGTTCTCGGGAAACAATCACAACCCGCAAGCAACAGTATAATTATGTAAATACAATTCCTCATTGACCATATTCTCAACGTCAAAACAAATATAGTCCAAACGAAAAGCCCGTTGAACATTCAACGGGCTTTTATTATCAATTAATCCGGCTGATGGAACGGATACCTGTAATCCGTAGGCGGCACGTATGTTTCTTTGATCGTCCTTGCATTCAACCAGCGGTAGAGGTTAAGTGCAGAACCAGCCTTATCATTGGTGCCCGATGCACGTGCGCCGCCGAATGGCTGCTGCCCTACTACCGCACCTGTTGGCTTGTCGTTGATATAGAAGTTACCCGCAGCGTTTACCAGTTTGCGTGTCATCAGCTCAGCCGCATACCTGTCCTGCGAGAAGATAGCGCCCGTCAACGCATAGTCTGATGTTGAATCAACCAGGTCCAGCGCTTCCTCCCATTTATCGGCATCGTACACATGTATGGTCAGTACCGGGCCGAATATTTCTTCGCACATGGTTACATACTTCGGGTTGCTTGCTTCTATAATAGTCGGTTCAATAAACCAGCCATTGCTGCTGTCGCAGTTGCCGCCGCAGATAATTTTAGCATCGCTGCTGCCGGCTACACCATCAATATATTTCTTAATGCTGTTGAATGATTTTTCGTCTATCACCGCATTCACAAAGTTGGTGAAATCATCCACCTTACCCATCTTCATGGTTTTAACCTCGGCGATCAACTTGGTTTTGATCTCCTCAGCTATATTAGATGGCAGATATGCGCGACTGGCTGCAGAGCATTTCTGGCCCTGGTATTCAAAAGCGCCACGGGCTAATCCTGCCACTACTGCATCCACATCGGCGCTGGGGTGTACCATCACGAAATCCTTACCGCCTGTCTCCCCTACTATGCGTGGGTAGCTGCGGTATTTGGCGATGTTGCCGCCAATGGTCTTCCACATATTCTGAAACACGCCTGTGCTGCCTGTGAAGTGCACACCGGCAAAATCCCTATGGTTGAAACAGATGTCACCCACTGTAGGGCCGTCGGTATATACCAGGTTGATAACCCCTGCAGGTAGCCCTGCCTCCTGCAATATTTCCATAAACACGCTGGCACTATATATCTGTGTGTTGGCGGGTTTCCAGATCACTACATTGCCACACATGGCAGGTGCCGTAGGCAGATTACCACCAATAGCCGTAAAGTTGAAAGGCGTAACAGCCAGTATAAAACCTTCCAGCGGGCGGTACTCCAGCCTGTTGTGTATGCCCTGTGGCGAAAGTGGTTGTTGCCTGTATATATCAGTAAGATAATGCACGTTGAAACGCAGGAAGTCTATCAATTCGCAGGCGCTGTCTATCTCGGCCTGGTAGGCATTTTTGCTCTGACCCAGCATGGTAGCCGCATTCATGCGGTAGCGGTATTTAGTAGCCAGCAGTTCGGCTGCTTTCATAAATATGGCCGCACGGTGCTCCCATGGGGTTGCAGCCCATGCTTCGCGGGCTGCTAATGCAGCATCAATAGCCTGCTGTACATGCTCTGCTTTACCGGCATGGAAATGGCCCAGCACATGAGCAGTTTCGTGCGGGGGACGGATTTCTTTTTTATCACCCGTGCGCACTTCTTGACCATTGATGTACATAGGTATATCACGCTGCTGCGATTTCAGTTCAGCAATGGCTCCCTGCAATTTTTTACGCTCGGGACTACCGGGGGCATAATTAAGAACCGGTTCGTTTTTAGGCTCTTCGTATTTAAAATAAGCGTTATGCATATATATCGTGGATTATATAAATAGTGCGCAAATTTAGTCAAAACCACGATAGGAAGATGTATCAAAAGTCACAGAGATCGAGCAAGGCTAGAATCAGATGTTAAGCAGCAGCATTATTCCGGAATCAGTTTGCTCCTCCTCCATAATAATACCTGAAACCCCAACTGTACCTGGAGCAATGTTACCGGCTGGATGTAGGCATAACTACCTACATGCTTTGTATTACCCAGCCAGTCTTCAGAGGTAGTTTCAAAACTAAGCCGGTTGGACGACCAGGAATAAAGGATCGTAGCCGTAATGTTGGCGATTGGAAGAAGAGTTTTACTGATGCGGAGTCCTCCTCCGGCAAAAAACGATGCAGAGCCTTTGGGGTCTATTGTTAATTCCTCAGAAAAATTACTACCCGATTCTTTCCTATACAACCTGATCCTGTCGCTGAGAGTAAATTCGGTAATCAGAACCCCTGCATTCGCACAAGGCATAACTTCCAGCCCTTTAACCATAAATGGCCTTGACAACTGCATGCCAAAATAATTTGTAAAAAACTCCCTGCGCCAGCTAGATAATGGTGATGTAAAGTGGTTTTCCTTATCATAAAATACCGCCACTGCAGCATTAAACCTATCCTTGTCCAGTGTGAAAGCAATATGCTTGTAGAAAAGGTTTGCGTAAACCCCTTTATTTAGGTGTAGTGATACAGATAGGTCAAGCCCCCACCCATACCGGGCGTTCCCGTAAAACATATTGTCGCCGCCATTTCTGAAATTACCCGACGGTGCTCCGTAGATAGCGTTTATATTTAAACGCAATGGGTGCGATGATGTATGACGGAACCATTGTCCATAACCTACCGAAGTCCAGAATGTTGCCAGGAACAGTAAGACCCACCTCATGGAATAATGTTTACAGGTTCAGACTTCGCTTCAATTAAATTGCCATCTGCGAGTAGCAGTTGTATTGTAAATGTAAAGACCCCAGCTTTTTCAGGCGACTGCAAAGCGTAATATTCTTTGATGACCACGTCATTATCGTGATCCTTACTACTTTCCTGGTGGAAATAATCGTTCAGTACACTACCAGCCTGATGCGTTGCATCATATTCTTTATTTGCAGTAATCACAACCTGCACTACAGAATCTAATTCAACATAAGTATCGTCGTACCTACAACTCGTGGCATAGGCATTGTTTATTAGTGAAAAGGAATGCTTACGCAAACAGAGTACTGTATTCTGCTGAATTTTCAATCTCAACAGGAGCGCTTTTCCGGCAACATCGGTATTGCCAACTGCTACGGGAAGACTATCCGCATTATTATAGGCGGTCAAAGTAGTGTTATTAATAGAAATGCAATACCGTTCACTTTCAACACTACCACAACCACAACAGCCGGACAGTGTGATATAAACAGTAAAAACTATCCATAACAAGGAAATAAGGGTTGCCTTTTTTAGCATAAAGGTATTTTAGGTACA
>DATCSV010000304.1:0-6523 GCA_036568285.1 Flavipsychrobacter sp.
TCTTGGAGGCCATGTGCAGTTTTCACATTATAAGTATTTCGACGAGCTGATGGTAAAAGCCCTTGGGATTGACGGGTGGCTTAATCACCAGCGCGAATCATGGGTTTGGATCAGGGACAGGTTTATACCTTATCCTTTTCAGAATAATATAAGGCTGTTACCTAAGCAGGATATGTGGGAGTGTTTAAAAGGAATCATCGCCCAATACAAAACCCCCAGCCAGGTCAAGCCGGAAAATTTCAAGGAATGGATTATGCAGACCTTTGGAGAAGGTCTGGCGAACATTTTCATGATACCATACAACTTTAAAGTATGGGCCTACCCCGCAGAGATGATGAATTACAAATGGATAGGCGAACGTGTAGCTATCACAGATCTTGAAAAAGTAACCCATAACATCCTGTATGATAAAGAAGATATTTCCTGGGGGCCAAACAACACATTTCAGTTTCCCAAAAACGGAGGTACCGGCTCTATATGGCTGCGGGTAGCCGAATTAATTGGCCATGACTTCTTCGCATTTGGCAAAGAGGTAGACCAAATAGACAATACCCGGAAAACCATTCGTTGCAGTGATGATACGATATATAGTTATGATAACATCATCAACACCATGCCACTGGATATCCTGACAACTAAACTGACTGATGACAAGGTCGGGTTAGCCGAAATCGCGTCGGGACTTAAGCACTCATCTACCCATGTAATAGGCGTTGGGTTGAAGGGCAAACCAGTAGAAAAACTGTCGACTAAATGCTGGATGTACTTCCCGGAAAGCAACTGCCCTTTTTACCGGGTTACTGTTTTTTCTAACTACAGCCCAAACAACGTCCCGGACATTAATACACAATGGTCGTTGATGGCTGAAGTAAGTGAATCTGAATGCAAACCTGTGGATAACGAAAAAGTGTTGGAGGATACGATACAAGGTATGTTAAATACACAATTAATTAACGACCGAAATGATATTGTATCCATCTGGACAATGAAACTCAATTATGGTTATCCAACTCCTTCAACAGGCAGGGATGATATATTGCAACGTGTAATACCGGAACTGGACAAACAGGACATCTACTCAAGGGGGCGGTTTGGTGCGTGGAAATATGAAGTGTCCAACCAAGACCATTCGTTGATGCAGGGTGTAGAAATAATCAACAAGTTAGAGCTGGGTATAAACGAAATTACCTACCCATTCCCGGCAGTGGCCAATGCTATGTGGGGAAAGTAATGTCTTTAAACAATAAAGGCACGTTACAATAGGCGTATCAATTTTAACCTTCCTTCGCGAAACACGACGGGGAATGCGGTTGGAGTATTGTCGAATAAAATCGCGTAAGAAACGTTGTATTGTTGTTTCAAACTATTTAACTTTTCATCATCTATCAGGCGGTAATTCTCGTTATACTCCTCTATTATTTTAAACCCGGTTTGCTGAGGCACCCCATAGCAGTTTATCAGGCGCTCATACCACTCCTTCATTGCCTGATCCTGAAAAGGGAAAGCTTTGAAATCGACAACAATACCACGACCGGCAAAAAGCCTGACCTCTCCCCACATGGGAGGTGTCAGAAAAATGGCATCCTCCTCGGTCTTTTTTTGAATATACATTATTATTTTACTGCCTGCAAAATAGGACCTTCTGTCCAGCCGAAAGTAGTTAGAAAGCCTTTCGATGTAAGCATCTTTTTTGGCCATCACATAAGTACGCGCTGCTCCACTAACAGTCAGCAATACAATAGCAATAAGTATTACAGGCACAATAGACAGCTTTATTAACCGACGGTAATAATCTGCAGCCAGTAATATCAACAACAGAAAGATAACCCATGGAAGCAGCTGCAGCATTGGGTATATCAGCCTCATCAAAACGATGATAATAGTTACTATGGCAACATCAATTAAAACTGCAGCCCTTCCGCGGACTTTAACAGCCGATGTCAGCGCTATAAGGACCTGGCTACAAAACAGCACAATGGCATTTGCTGTTGCAAACAGGAGCCCTAATTGTTTCCAGCCTCTAAACTTATATGTGGGGATATTACCGGCTATCACCACCAGGCCCAGCCATTTGAGAAAGTACAGTAGCCGGAACGTCTGGGCCGTTGTCCATAAACGGCTCGGGAAGACTTCCACAAAAAGATACCCTCCTACACACAGCAGGAGAATGCTGACTGTGGTGATAACTATACCCTTGTCGTAACCGACATTACGTACCCTGCGGGAAACAAAAACAAATGCGGCAGATAGCAGGAATGCAACTGCGTAATAATAATTCTCGAAGCTGAAGGTGCCCGGCAAATAATGGTGCGGGTGACGTAGATATGCCAGGATGTATATAAACTCATCAGCACTTAACCTTGGTCCACGCTGCTCATAATATAAAATGGCGATGGTTGTCAATGCTAACATCAAAAGGCTCACAGAAATGGGTATCCGGTAATGAAGAAGTGAGCGTTTTTCCAATACAGCTATATACGAGAATAGCAATAAGAACCCCGCTTCCAGCCCCATCAGTGGGTGAAAGACCGCTGCCAATACACAGAGAATAGTACTTGCTACGATTTTCTTATCCAAAGTGGCCCAAATTGCCCCCAGTAATAATGGCGTGGCTATAGCAGCGGGTACCAGTACACTGTAAAATATCTCTGCATTCCACCCTTGTGCAAAAGTGACGGACAACATAGTAGCTGCAGAGGCATACAGTCCGGAGATGGCGGATCCGTTAAATAGTTTAGATGCGAATAAGTAGGTAATGACTGATATGGCCACATTTACGACCATGGTGACCAGAAAGAAGACAAGAGGCAGGTTGGTCTTTGTTCCCGCCAAAGCAGCCAACAACTGGGAATACCAAAACCTGGTTACGGAAACACTGGCTGAATTGACGAAAAAGTCATTTGTAAGATAATTGCTGTCTATAGCTCTGTATATCAGGGGTAATTGCTCTACCTGGTCAGCCACACCGAAGCCCTGGTATTTAACAACGGTAATGAGAATCCCAAACAGTATTACAGTTACCAGGTACGATAGCCTGTACTTTGTCTCCGTATTATCCATAAGCTATTTGCAAAGCAAGCTCCGTGCAGTTTTACCCGGGCAGGCCCTAAAAATAAAAAAGACACGCCACTAAGGCATGTCTTTTTTGTTCTTTACGTGGTTAATAAATTAACCGGCATTTTCTTCGTTCGCTTCTGCTGCATCGTTATCAACTGCTTCCGCTTCTTCAGCGTCTATTTCAGCTTCAGCTTCAGCAACTGCGGCTTGCGCCTTAGCTGCCATTTTCTCTTCTACTTTCTTTACAGATTCTGTCATTGCAGCATGGCGCTTTTCAGCTTTGTGCTTGCGATGAGCTTCTTCACGTTCTGCTACCAGCTTTTCGTGGTCAGCGTTCCATGCTTCAAACTTCTGCATAGCCGTGCTCTCATCAAACAGGCCGAGGCTTACACCGCGCATCAGGTGCTTCAGGTACAATACCCCTTTGAAAGATAAGATACGGCGGCAAGTGTTAGTGGGCTGGGCACCATTCTGCATCCAGTGCAGTGAACGTTCGCGGTTCAACCTGATGGTTGCCGGAACGGACAATGGGTTGTAAGTGCCTAGTTTCTCAATGAATCTACCATCACGTGGAGCTGCAGTGTCAGCTACAACAATGAAGTAGAACGGGCGCTTCTTAGAGCCGTGACGTTGGAGACGAATTTTTACCGCCATTAATAATAGAAATTATTGTGGTTTACAAATAAATTAGGCTGCAAAGTTAATGCATAGATAATCTATTACCAAACACATTTTTCAGGCTTTATATATTAAATATAAAGCATTGGCTTGCATTGAATTACTCTGCTTTAGCTGGTTTCTTTTTGCCACGCAAATATACCTGGACGCCGAATTCCGGATGAGCATTCAGATGAGACCAGTTGCGGGAGAAGTTCCCAATCAGGTTGGTTCGCAATGCGGCGTCTATGCTAATCCTGTCGTTAACGAAATAAGCAAGACCGGGGGCTAAGCCAGCCCTGTAGAGCCCGGAATTTACGCCCGAAGAGGTGGCATAGCTGTAGCCGTAGTGAAACTGGTACCCCGCATTCACATCACCAAACCAGTAAAACTTTCGCGGCTGCATACCGCTTTCCGGTGCGAAGTAATGGCGAAAAGTAGCATCAGCACCAATGTTAAAATTCAGATCTTTGCCCTGCGGCTGATAGCTGAAATTGCCGGACAGATCAACCCCAATAACCGAGCGGTTCGAAATGAAGTAACCAGTTTTAATAGCTGCGGGATTAATTTTAGCGCCCAATAACCAGTCACCCTTCTGCGGTTGAGCATGGGCAACCGTGGTAGCGAGTACAGGAATGACAGTAGCAAGTAAGAGTAGCTTTTTCATAAAAATTTGGTTGTAACGGTTAAATATTGTGCTAACCTATACAACCAAAAGTTAAGGCATTGTCAATTGCCTCTTAACGAAAAGCTAATACTACCTGCCGAAAGGCATCTTCATTCCGCCGCCCGGGGGCATCATACCTTTCATTTTGTTCATCTGCCCCATCATCTGGCGCATCTGGTCAAACTGTTTCATGAAGGCGTTTACCTCGCTGATGTCTTTGCCGGCGCCTTTGGCTATGCGCTTGCGGCGGTTGGTATCTATCGCATCGGGGTTATTGCGCTCGTAAGGGGTCATAGAGTTGATCATCGCCTCTATACCCTTAAAGGCATCGTCAGATATATCTATATCCTTTATCGCCTTGCCTACGCCGGGTATCATGGCCAGCAGGTCTTTGATGTTACCCATCTTCTTTATCTGCTGTAGTTGCTGCTTAAAATCTTCGAAGTCGAACTTGTTGGCCCGTATCTTCTTCTCCAGTTTTTTGGCTTCTACTTCGTCAAACTGCGCCTGAGCACGCTCTACCAGTGTGGTAATATCACCCATGCCCAGTATACGCTGCGCCATACGGTCGGGGTAAAACACGTCCAGCGTATCCAGCTTTTCGCCCATGCTCACAAACTTGATGGGCTTGTCTACCGTGTACTTGATAGACAGCGCCGCACCACCGCGGGTGTCGCCATCCAGTTTAGTAAGCACTACACCTGTAAAGTCCAGCCTGTCGTTGAAGGCTTTAGCCGTGTTCACCGCATCCTGCCCGGTCATACTGTCCACTACAAACAGTATCTCATGCGGATTGACAGCGGCTTTCACATTGGCCACTTCGGTCATCATGGCCTCGTCTATGGCCAGGCGGCCCGCAGTATCTATTATTACTACGCTGTTGCCGTTCTTTTTAGCATGTGCCAGCGCATTGTTCACTATGGATACAACATCCTTGTTCTCAGGCTCGCTGTACACAGGCACATTTATCTGCTCGCCCAATACATGCAGTTGGTTGATGGCTGCAGGGCGATATACGTCGCCCGCTACCAGCAGGGGGTTCCTACCCTTCTTCGCTTTCAGAAAGTTGGCCAGCTTACCGCTAAACGTGGTTTTACCTGAGCCCTGCAGACCGGCTACTAATATGACAGCAGGCTTATGGCTAAGGTCTATCTCCTTCACATCGCCGCCCATAAGGTCGGCCAGCTCGTCCTGCACTATCTTCACCATCTGCTGGCCGGGAGATACGGCCTGCAACACCTTCTCGCCCATGGCCTTTTCCTTCACCCTATCGGTGAATTCCTTGGCTATCTTATAGTTAACGTCCGCATCTACCAGCGCACGCCTGATTTCCTTAATTGTAGAAGCGATATTGATCTCGGAGATACGGCCTTCTCCTTTTAACTGCTTAAACGCACCTTCGAGTCTTTCACTAAGATTTTCAAACATATTTTGCCAGCTTGTTTATAAAGGACTGCAAAGTTAAACGCTTTTGTTTAATAGCCATCCCTTCACAAATAACAAATCAGCGCTATACATAGATAAATAAGGATAAATTCACCGTAGAAATCACTATTTTTGCCAATTAATTTTATTTTACAACAACCGGCAGGTACCAAAAGAGTGATGGCATGATACAGTGTTACGATATATTACCCGGCTTTTGCGCACCTGCTGTCTATATAAAACATAATAAGAATGGGATGTGGCAATTGTGCAAAAGGCACCGATGGTAAACCCTCAGGTTGCAAAAGCAATGGCGGGTGCAGCACCGGCGGTTGCAACAGGCTGAATGTATATGACTGGCTAAATGGGCTTCCCCTGCACGACGGAGCCAAACCTTACCCGGTAATAGAAGTTTCCTTCAACAGAGGCAGCCGTAAGGAATTTTACAGGAACAACACACACATCATACCCGAAAAAGGGCAATGGATAGCCGTAGAGGGTGTGGGTGGCATAGATATAGGCCAGGTAAACCTGACAGGCGAACTGGTGAAGCTACAACTGAAGAAGTACGGCATTAAAGAAAAAGACGTTACCAAACGCATACACCGTATAGCTACCGACGAAGACCTGGAAATGTTCAGGGCAAGCAAGGAGCGGGAGCAGGAACTGCTGGTGCGCAGCCGTGCCATAGCCCGCAGCCTGAACCTGGAAATGAAA